>NZ_JASATP010000028.1:0-73225 GCF_038440375.1 Bacillus sp. OTU530 | reverse complement strand
TAGATTGTCTCGCTCTCAGCGACGAATATTAATATAACAATTAATTCATTGGAATGCAATAGTTTTTTACTATTTTTTTGTTTTCGTGAACTGCATAATTCTATCATATAAAGAAAACTCGCTGATTGGCGAGCCCTGCTCTTAGGCGAAGACAGAGGCGTAGTTGCATTTACACTTTATTCCTAAAATTTCTCGCTACGTCGAATGATCCTCCAGCTAGAAATTTATTCTTTCTTAAAAGTGTAAAAAAAACTCACCGATTGACGAGCCCGCTCTTAGGCGAAGACAGAGGCATAGCCCTACTTATACTGTATTCTTAAAATTTCTCACTACGTCGAACGGTCTTCTATATAAGTTGAATTTAATTCTTACACCTTCTTAATTCAATTGCTAAGTCATCTTTCAAATTGCCTTTCAACGTATTCTGTATGATTTTGTGCTGCGATGAAGTCATGGGAAAATATTTAGTTCAACTTATATAGCTAGAAATTTATACTCTCTTAAGGAGTAAATATTAATAGGGAAATGCATATACATCAAAACATATATTCCTCGCTTGCTTTTTCATAAATCTCTACCCCCCATCCCTTATTTGGCCGCAGGAGTATTAAGGCGCTGTAACACTTTTGTAAAAGAGCTATTTCTTTTTTAGAAACGTAGTACAATTTTACTTATCCGCCTCCGCCACTCAGTCTCCCTTCGACAGGTTGGCGCACTCCATAAAAGGAACAACCTGATCGGATGAATTAAAGAAAACTCGCTGATTGGCAAGCCCTGCCCTTAGGCGAAGACAAAGGCTTAGTTGCACTTATACTTTGTTCCTAAAATTTCTCACCACGTCGAATGGTCTTCCAGCTAGAAATTTGTACTTTCTTAAAGTGTAAAAAGTACTTAATAACGTTACACCCAAAATAGAAGAAGCGAGGTGTTCTTAATGAATGGAATATCGAAGCAAGAAAAAAGCTGGATTTTCTACGATTGGGCAAATTCAGCTTACTCCCTCATTATCACAACAGCTATCTTCCCCATATACTTTAAGGCAGCAGCAAAGAACGCAGGGGTAACGGCTGCAAACTCGACTGCATATTGGGGATACGCCAATTCAATTGCTACGTTGCTTGTATCAATTCTCGCTCCTATATTAGGAACAATTGCTGACTATCGTCATTTTAAGAAAAGGTTCTTCACCTTCTTCTTTTTCTTAGGAATAATCTTTACAACACTGCTGGCAATCATCCCTGGAAAGCAGTGGATTGTGCTGCTGATTTGTTATATGTGTGCCGTGATCGGCTTTGCAGGAGCTAATATTTTCTACGATGCATTTCTCGTTGACGTAACGAGTGAAGAACGGATGAATCGAATTTCCGCTAGAGGGTTTGCAATGGGCTATATCGGGAGCACAATTCCATTTATTTTATCCATCGCCCTCATTATTCTGGCACAGAAAGGCGTACTCCCGTTAAGCGTTACTATTGCAAGTCAAGCTGCATTTGCTATTACCGCGCTCTGGTGGGGATTGTTCACTATTCCCATGCTAAAAAATGTGGAACAGCGTCATTATATCGCGCAAGAGCCAAATCCAGTTATAAATAGCTTTAGACGATTATTTGGAACCTTTCGGAATATAAAGCAGCAGCAGCCCCTCTTTCTTTTCCTGCTCGCTTATTTCTTTTATATTGACGGTTTGGATACAATCATTACAATGTCCACCGCATACGGAACAGACCTAGGGATCAGCTCTACAAATCTATTAATTATTCTATTCGTCACACAGGTTGTTGCTTGTCCGTTTGCATTATTATATGGAAGGCTTGCAGAAAGGTTTAATACAAAAATAATGCTATATGTTGGCATTATCATGTATATAATCATTTGCATCTATGCATATTTTCTTAAAACAACATTAGACTTTTGGATTCTTGCTATGCTTGTTGCTACCTCTCAGGGCGGCATCCAAGCGTTAAGCCGCGCTTACTTTGCTCGTCTTGTTCCGAAAGAAGCAGCAAATGAATTTTTCGGTTTTTATAATATTTGCGGAAAATTCGCAGCTATTATCGGCCCTGCACTTGTTGGTGTGACAGCACAAATGACTGGAAATACAAACAGCGGCGTATTCAGTTTAGTGGTACTGTTTATCCTAGGGGGACTATTACTGGTACGTGTACCAGAGCGAGCGGCAGCTTCTCATGAAGAACATATATGACTCCGATTGGCGAGCCCTGCTCTTGGGAGAAGACAGAGGCGTGGCCCTACTTATACTGTATTCCTAAAATTTCTCACTACGTCGAGTTGGCTTCCAGCTAGAAATTTATACTTTCTTTACAGTGCAAATCAAACAGCCCCTTTCATTTCTAAGAGGTGAAAGGGGCTGTTTGTCCTGTCGTTGCTTTAGTTATCAAGGGCAAATAACTTTCTATTATGCTATGTTATCCAAATTATTCAGCCTTCAGTTTCCAAACTACGCTTTGGAAATCGCCGTGTACTGTTGCAGGAATAGCTAAGCCACTATACATCAACTCATCTCCCCCGTGAACCTCCGCATTATCCAACGTATAGTTCGCATCAGGATTTAGTCCTTTTAAAGGAAGAACCGATAAAGGAGCGTTCGCCTCAGCCAATACTCGATAATAGAATACTAAGGCTTCTGTTTTATCTTCAGAAACAAACATCCATGCTGTTTCATTTCCTGCAAATGGGCTGCATAGGCGGTAGAAGTCTCCAAACTGAATCAATTGACGATTTTCCTTATAAAAAAGAACCTGCTTTGTAATCTCTTCCTTCTCCTGATCCGTTAGCTTTGTTAAATCAAGCTCATATCCGAAGTTTCCGCTCATCGCAACGTCCCCGCGCATCTTAAGGGATGTCTCGCGGTGCACCTGGTGATTCGGAACAGCTGATACGTGAGATCCCATGGAGCTAATTGGGTATACAAGGCTAGTGCCATACTGAATTTTCAGACGAGATATTGCATCTGTGTTGTCGCTCGTCCATGTTTGCGGCATATAATGCAGGATGCCTGGATCAAATCGTCCACCGCCGCCTGAGCAGCTTTCAAATAACACATGAGGAAAGGCTGCTGTAATTTCTTCCATCACTCGGTATAAACCAAGCATATAACGATGTGCTGTTTCCCGCTGACGCTCAGGCGGAAGAGCTGCCGAACCGATTTCTGTCATATGGCGGTTCATATCCCACTTCACATACGTAATCGGAGCACTAGCTAGAATCGCACATACACGCTTAATAATTTCATCACATACTTCTGGGCGGGAATAATCAAGAACCAACTGGTTACGGCTTTCTGAGCGCGGGCGATTCGGAACATGCAAGCACCAATCCGGATGCTCACGGTATAAATCGCTGTCTACCGAGATCATTTCCGGCTCGAACCATAAACCAAACTGCATATCTAGGTTCCGAACACGTTCCGCTAAATTATCAAGTCCCTCTGGAAGCTTGTCACGATCCACAAACCAATCGCCAAGGGAAGTTGTATCATGATCTCGTTTCCCAAACCAACCATCATCTAAGACAAACAATTCAATTCCTAATTCGCTTCCAACCTTTGCAATATCTTCAATTTTATCTGCGTTGAAATCAAAATACGTCGCTTCCCAGTTATTAATTAAGATTGGCCGTTCTTTATCACGGAACGAACCACGTGCTAAACGAGTTCTATACAAGTCATGGAAGGTTTTAGACATCTCACCAAAGCCATTCCCCGCATATACCATGACAACCTCTGGACATTGGAAGCTTTCACCCGATTCTAGTTTCCAACTGAAGTCAAACGAGTTAATTCCCATTGATACACGAGTATTATGAAATTGATCAACTTCTGCTTGAGCAATAAAGTTCCCACTGTACACAAAGTTAAAAGCGTATACTTCTCCATGGTCCTCTGTTGCATCTTTGCTCACTAATGCTAGAAATGGATTCTGTTGATGACTGCTCGCTCCGCGGCGACTCTCAACAGATTGCATGCCTACCCTTAATGGATGACGCTCCACATAACGCTCTCTCCCCCAAGCACCAGAGAGGTGAACAAAATCAAAATTATCTGTACGAAAATCTACGTTTGCGCTTAACGCACTTAATAGCTTTAGGTTCTCGTTTCCTTTATTTTGATACGATACCGAACGTGTAATTACGTTTCTCTCCTCATAGACTGTGTAGGAAAGGGTAACGATTAAGTCTGTAAGCTCATCCTTCATTTCCACTTCTAGAGTGCTTGCTTCTTCATCTTGTTCTGTATATGTTGCCGGCAGGCCAGGTAGGGATGGCTTCCCGTGAACAATCCGGTGAGATTGATAACGTAAATCTGTTACCGTCGTACCATTTTCTAACTGCACTTGATAAGCTGGCACCCGAAAATCTGTTGCCCCATAGCTTGGGTATTCCTGCGGCAGCGTATCAAGCGAGAATGTTCGGTCCTTAGAAGGAGATGGATTCCCTGAGAATGCTCGATCTAGAAATTGAAGTGCATTCGTTCCAGAAAAATTCCGAAGCTTTCTTCCCCAGTATAAATGAACAAGGTATCCTGACCTCACTTGCATTACATAACTCGTATTACCAGCCTGTAAGTGAAAAATTTGTGTAGCTGAATCAAATTGTATTCCCATAAGATAACCCACCCTTTTTCTCTAAATGTTTCTAAATCAATCCTATTTCACAGCACCTCTTGTAACTCCGCTGATAATCCATTTTTGTGCAATGATATACACAATAACCATAGGAGACAACGCTAATAAATATGAGGCAAACGCTAGATTGTAGTCAGTTCCAAATTCAGATTGGAACACATATTGCACGAGCGGCAACGTCATTTGTGACTCGTCGTTCAATAAAACGAGCGGTAAGATGAAATCATTCCAAGCCCATAAGCATGTTAAAATCGCCACTGTTGCGTTCATAGGAGCGAGAAGCGGGAAAATCACCCTCCAAAACACGCCCCACGTGCTGCATCCATCCACAATCGCCGCTTCCTCAAGCTCTCTTGGAATGGAGCGAATATAACCCACATACAAAAAGATATTAAAAGCAATCCCATACACAATATAAAGAAAGATTAGCCCATTTGGGTTGTCCATTCCAAAGGCTGCCGTTTGCTTAACAATCGGAAGCATAATGATTGGGAACGGGATAAAGAGCGCACTTACAAAGTAGTAATACAAACCTTTAAAGAACTTCTTATCCAAATTTCGAGCAATAGCATAAGCAACCATCGAATTTGTTAAAAGCGTGAAAATAACAGTAATTACAGTAATATACATGCTGTTCCCAAAAGCGTGAAAGAAGTTGGTTGCCTCAATTGCATTCGTAAAGTTTTCAAAATGTAATGTTTTCGGAAGCGAAAGTACAGATTCTGCAGTTTCAGCAGGTGATTTGAAAGCAATTGTAACTGCTATATACAACGGAAACAAAATTACTAAAGATCCGAGAGCAATCAATGTAGTTATCGGCCAATTTACGCGTTTGCTCATTACATATCCACCTCTCGTTTTTGTAAGAATCTAATTTGTAGCACAGAGATTATCACAATAATGATGAAATATACGACAGAGTTTGCTGACTGATACGCAAATTCCCCTCCAGCGAATCCACCTTTGTAAATAAGCATGGAAATTGATTCTGTTGCGCGTCCAGGTCCTCCACCTGTTAAGGCAACGATATGGTCAAAGACCTGCAAAAAGTTCTTCATGGCTAAAACCATATTAATTGTGAAGAAAGGTGCAATCATCGGAAATGTAATATGCCAAAATTCCTGCCACTTATTCGCACCATCCAAACCAGAAGCCTCATACAATTCAGACGGTACAGTTTGTAAACCTGAGAGATAAAGAATCGTGTTGAAGGCACAAGCTTGCCACACCGCAACAATTACGACACCAATCCATGCCCAGTCCTCATTCCCCAAAATATTTGTGGAAAACAACGCAATCCCAAGCTTTTGTCCTAATTCTGGTACAACGTTTGCAAATAAGTAGTTAAAGATAAAGCCAACAATTAACACGCTTAAAACATTGGGAAGGAAATATACGCCACGGAAGAAGTTTTTATACTTAATTTTAGCGTTCAATCCCATTGCAACTAGCAAGCTAATCACATTTACCAAAATAGTAGCTAATATGGCAAACTTAAACGTAAATAAATAAGAGTTAAGAACATTGATGTCCTTAAATAAACTCAAGTAATTTTTAAAACCAACAAATTCATAACTTAAGCTAAGACCATCCCAGTTTGTGAAGGAATAATAGATCCCTTGCAGAGCAGGATACGTATGAAATATTGCAAATAAGAGCATTGCTGGAATCGCCATAATATAATACGCCAGGTGGCCTTGCATTAGCTTTTTCCTTTTGGGCACAACAGAAGAATCTGTCTTTTCAGTGGTTAATTTACCTACACTGTTCATGCAGCTACCTCCTTTATCATAGGGAGAGGGAAACCGAACACGCTCTCGACTCCCCTCGCAACTGTCCGTCTACTTACGACCTTGCACCTTTTGCCATTCAGTATCTAACTTGTTTAAGAGAGCATTTGTATCTTTCTTTTGCGTAAACTCTTGAAGAATTTTTTCAAAACCTACAGCACTTGGGATATAGTGATCTGGGAAGTCAACAAGCGCACCTTTCGCAAAGCTTTCCTTCAGACCTTCAAGACTTGCATCGTTCTGCTCTACTCCAGTTAAGGCAGAGAAAGCTTTTTGATCGTCGATGTATGCTTTTGAATTTTCTTCTGTTAGTAGAAAGTCAATAAATTTTTGCGCTTCTTTCGGATGCTTCGTTTGGCTGGATAAACCTAAAAGCAAGTCTATACCAGAAACAACTTTTGTCTCATCCGGATTGTTTGTTACAGGATACGGGAATACTCCTAAATCAATATCCGGGTTCGCTTTTTTGATTTCTGAAATTGCCCAAATCCCTTGCAGGTACATAGCAGATTCACCTTTTGCGAATGCTACGTTTCCATCATTATAGGCTTTGCCCATCATATCCTTATGACCATATTTCAGCAATTCAGCGAACTTATCTGCGGCTGTTTTGTATCCTTGTTCAAAGGTTGTCTTCCCTGCACTTAAATTCTTAAAGAAGTCTTGTCCTTGTGTATTAGCAGCAAGCACGTTGAAGGCTGGAAGTGCAGTCCATGCATCTTTAAATGTGAAATAGAACGGAATCTTGCCTGCATCTTGAACCTTTTTCGCAACAGCGATGAACTCATCCCAAGTTTTCGGAACCTCTAATCCTAGTTCCTTGAAAATCGCCTTGTTGTAAATAACAGCGTTCGCGTTCGCAGCGTACGGAATTCCATACACCTTATCGGAAGCGGTTACATCCTTCATCATCTGAACATAAGACGGTTGTATCTTCTCTAATCGTTCATCCTTCGTAACATCTGTAAATACACCTGCTTTCGAGAGATCTACAAAGGAGGTGTCCGCACCAACCCCCATAATATCTGGAATATCGCGTTTTGCAACACGTGTTTTCAATACCGTTACAGCATCTGCCGGATTTGAAACAACTACATCAATATTCGGATTTTCTTTTTCAAACTTCTTAGCCAGCTCTTGGAAAGTTCCCTTAGCTTCTGATTTATACTCGAAAAATTCAATTTTTACTTTCCCATCAGAGGAAGCAGAACTTTCAGACTTACCGCATCCACTAAGTGCAGCGATTGATAAAGCTCCAGTAATCATTAACGGTATTACCTTTTTCATACGTAAACCCCCTAATAATATATAATTTTTATATATAAAATTATTGCTAACAAAAAGTGTTTCATTCGATACAAGGGGAGCTAGGTTCCCCCTGTATATTTAATTTAACAACTTTCTCGGACTATCAGTTTTGTAGGGAGCACAACCTTAACCGGGATTTGCCGCCCCTTCAGCCGACTCAATAACGTGTCCACAGCAAGAGCTCCCATTTCATCTGTATGCACCTTTACACTTGATAAAGGCGGATTAAGAAAGGCTGCGGCTTCGATATCATCAAAACTTATCAGTGCCATTTCTTCTGGAACCTTTATACCAGCTTCATGAAGAGCACGCATGGCCCCAATCGCCATCGGATCACTTGCCACTACAAACGCTGAAGGATGATTCCCCTTATCCAAGGCCTCTTTCATTCGTTCATATCCTCCAGCAGAAGTCCATTCACCAATAAAAGTATATTCAGTATTATATAGCCCCTTCTCTTTCATGATTCTTTGAAAGGTCTTCTCCCGTGTATCCTCCATACGGTATACCTCTCCATTCAGGCGTTTTACCATCTCTTTTCCGCCGATATACCCGATACGTTCATGTCCTGCAGCAAACAATTGATGCAGCACCCCTTCTGTAGCCCTCTCATAATCAGAGATTACAGAATCAAATCGATCCTCATCCGGAGAACTGTTTACAAACACAACATTTGTGCTTTGAAGGTAAAATGGATTTCCTTCAGCTATATCAATACTGCCTATTACAATCAAACCGTCCAGCTCTTGAAAATTACTATAGATTGTTTCTTCATTAATTCTGATTACCGATGATATGTTGAGCCCAATCTGCTCGCAACGCCTCTCTATCCCTTGGCGGATGGATAGGAAATACGGATCATTTACCTCATCCTGCGGTGTTAAGGCTATAACCAATCCAATTTGGAAAGCACGTTTTTCTTCCTTTGCTACCTTCCCGTTTGTTCTTCTTTTGGAAGGCTTATAATCTAACTGCTGTGCAACTTCCAATACTCTTTGACGTGTGTCATCGGAAACAGAAAGGGTTTGATCGTAATTTAATATGCGAGACACTGCTGCAGTAGATACATTTGCTTCGCGTGCTATATCCTTTATTGTCGCCATTAACTACTGATCCTCTCTTTCTTACAAATCTTATATGTTCAACATTAGTAAAATTCACTTATTTTAACTAAAGTTAACTAAATCCTTAATAACAATATACCAGTTAATGAAAGCTCTTTCAATATATTTATTACTAAATTTTAAGTAAAATTAAAATTAAATTAGTAAAAACCATTATTTTCAGGATTTTTTTATTAAAAAGATACAATCACTCCTTTTTTATTTACTAAAACTAAGTAAATAATCCATATTTTTCTGATTTACCTTATTAAAAGTGTATAAACACTCTCTCTATCATCTCCTCCCATTACTTAGTTTAGTAAAACTATTTTAAAATTCCCAGCAGAACTTCAAATATTTCTATCATCAGATGAAATGAATAAAAAGATACAGAAGATATTACATAACTTTGCCTAGATAAATAAAGAAAACTCGCTGATTGGCGAGGAGAAGACAGAAGCGCAACTGCACTGATACTGTATTCTTAGAACTTTCGAATACATCGAATTCGCTTCTAGCTGAAATTCACACCTTCTTACAGCAAAAAAACCTCTCCGATTCACCAGAAGAGGTTTTAAATATAAAACAGTTGCTACGTGCACTGCCTGTGTATACACATCTATTTAATTATCTCAAGCGCCCCTACCAATATTTTTAAAAGGAACTGTAGATCTTCCTCTTTAATATTTAGCGGCGGGGACAATGTTAACACATTATTATAACCCGCTACCGTTACACCATTTTTACCAATAATCAAGCCATTTTCCTTACATGCTGAGATTACTTTATTTACAAGGTTTACATCCAGCGGTGCCTTTGAAGCCTGATCCCGGACGAGCTCAATCCCAATTAATAAACCTTTCCCTCGTACATCACCGACAAGCGGATGATTCTTTAATGCTTCCTTTAATTCTCTAAGTAACTGAGCACCAATTGTACGAGAGCGCTCAACTAAATTTTCCCGTTCCATAATCTCCAAGTTTTTTAATGCAAGCGCACATGCTGCTGGACTGCCTCCGAATGTATTAATATGCCGGAAAAAATCGTATTCCTCGGTTCCGCTAAATGCTTCGTAAATTTCACGTTTTACAGCTGTTGCCGAAAGCGGCAAATATGCGCTCGTAAGTCCTTTTGCCATTGTAATAATATCCGGCTTTACGCCATAGTTCCTAAAACCAAACGGCTGACCCGTTCTCCCAAAGCCGCAAATAACCTCATCTACAATGAACAAAGCCCCGTGCTTTTCACATACCTCCTTAACACCTCTCATATAGCTGTCCGGTGGAATGAGAATACCGCCCCCTGTAATGATAGGTTCCATAATAACCGCTGCAATCGTCTCACTTAATTCCCACGTCATCACGTTATCAATCGCTTTAACGGATTCCATCTCACAAGGCTCTTTTCCATCCTCATTACTGCGATAACTGTCCGGCGGTGCAACATGAAGAAATCCTGGTGCAAGGGGCTCATACTTATATTTCCGCTGCGCTTGGCCCGTTGCTGCCAACGCCCCCATGGAATTGCCATGGTACGCACGATAACGAGATACGATTTTATAGCGTGTATGCTCACCCTTTTGCTGATGATATTGACGCGCAATTTTAAATGCAGTTTCATTTGCTTCTGACCCGCTATTGGAGAAAAAGATAACATACTCATCTCCAAGCCATTCATTTAATTTTTCTGCAAGCTTAATAGCAGGTACGTGACTTTGTGTAAGTGGAAAATACGCGAGTGACTTCAGCTGTTCATACGCCGCATCTGCAAGCTCCTCCCGTCCATACCCGACATTCACACACCAAAGGCCTGCCATTGCATCTAAATACCGCTTCCCTGTATGATCCGTAACCCACGCCCCTTCCGCCTTCTCCACAACCATTGTCGCATCAGGGTTATACGGCTTCATGGAATGCCAAAGATATTGTGAGTCCTTTGCCAAAATATCGTATCCTTGATTCATTTGCACCATCATCATGACCTCTCCTTCTTAAAAATCAAAACGGGATGTAATCATTTTCTTACGTGTAAAGAAATTTACGCCGTCCTTTCCATTTACATGCAAGTCCCCGTAGAAGGAATCCTTCCATCCGGAAAATGGAAAGAATGCCATTGTCGCTGGAACTCCCACATTGACGCCAAGCATGCCTGCATCCGCTTCTTCGCGAAACTTGCGGATTGCTTTTGCATCCTTTGAGTAAATTGTTGCACCGTTCCCATAACGTGACTTTCGAATATACAAAAGTGCCTCATCAAGATCAGCCGCATGCAGTAAACTTAAAACAGGTGCAAAAATTTCATCCTTTGCGATTATCATCTCAGGAGTAACACGATCAAAAATTGTCGGTCCTATAAAAGTACCTTCTGGCATCCCAGTCATGTCCTTACGACCATCACGGACGAGGACCGCCCCTTCCTTCACACCAGCTTCAATATAATGCATGACCCTCTCTCGATGTGATTGGCGAATAACCGGTGTAAGCAGTACTTCATCCTCCATTCCATCCCCGATAATAAGTGTATCCGCCTTCTCCTTCAACACTCTTACAAAGCTATCATTATCACCAACAACAACGACAGCACTACAAGCCATACAACGCTGACCCGCACTTCCAAACGCTGAGGTAATAATATGCTGCACTGCTTTTTCGATATCCGCATCCGGCATGACGATATGATGATTTTTTGCACCTGAAAGAGCTTGAACCCGCTTTCCCTCTTTAGCCGCGCGCTCATACACATATTTCGCCACTGGCTGTGAACCTACGAATGAAATTGCCCTTACGTCCTCATGCTCGAGTAAACCGTTTACAACATCGCGCGAACCATGAACAATATTTAGCACACCAGCTGGCGCTCCTGCCTCTGCGAACAACTCAGCAAGCCTGTTAGCTAAGATCGGTGTACGCTCAGAGGGCTTTAACACGAATGTGTTCCCACATGCAATAGCTAGCGGAAACATCCAAAGCGGTACCATCATCGGAAAATTGAATGGTGCAATACCGCCGACAACACCAAGCGGATAACGGAACATCTCAGAATCAATCTCTTCAGCAATACATGATAAGGTTTCACCCATCATTAAGGTTGGTGCTCCGGATGCAAACTCCACACACTCAATCCCGCGCTGAACCTCTCCGTATGCTTCCTTATACGCTTTTCCGTTCTCCTGTACAATGAGCCGCGTTAGTTCCTCATGATGCTCTGTTAATAAATGATGATATTTATATAAAATACGTGCACGCTTCGGAACTGGCACATCCTTCCACTTTTGAAAGGCCAGCTGTGCTGCCCGCACTGCTCTTTGCACATCCTCCTTTGTCGAGAGAACTACCTTCGCTAACACCTTTCCCGTTGCTGGGTTCGGCACCTCCAATGCCTCTTTGCCGTCTGCCTCTATCCATTGACCGTTAATGAAGTTTTTCAGTATGACCGTACCATTTTGAGAAGCTGCCATCTGATTCCCCCTCATGAACTATTATCCTCTTTTTTCCATTATCTCTCACGAAACTACGATGTTCATTAGACAGAACGTTAAACCTTTACGGTAGTTTCCTCTACACATTGCACAACTAGAAAAAACGCTACAATCCCCTGTAAGCAGAACCAGATAGACAAATGTTTTCGCACGCTAAAGAAAACTCGCTGATTGGCAAGCCCTGCTCTCGGGCGAAGACAGAGGCGTAGCCCTACTTATACTGTATTCCTAAAATTTCCGACTACGTCGAATCACTTCTAGCTAGAAATTTATACTTTCCTCCAGTAAAAAAAGCCAACCTATACATACAGGTCAGCTTACCTATCTTTCAACAGGATATTGTTTCATCTGCTTCGTCGAAACGAGATAATCATATGCTTGCAGCATAAACTCGATAACAAGGCGTTTTTCTGAATTCATAAAATCATTGCCAAGCAAGCCCTCCAGCTTTGTAATCCGGTGATATAGCGTTTGGCGCACAACAAACAGCCGATTTGCTGTCTCCTGCTTAGAGCCATTGCAGGATAAATACACTCGCAATGTTTCCATTAACTTCCCATTGTATTTCTTATCATAACGAACAACCGGATCCAAATATTCCATAACAATTCCCTGCAAATCGCTCTGCTCATTCAGCATAGAAAGGATGCGATACATATGCAAATCCTCATAAAAATGACATACCTTCGCCAGGTTATTTTGAACCCTTATCGTTTCCTGTGCTGTTTTAAAGCTTCTATGCATATCCGATAACTGCTCAATTAGTTTTCCTACCCCGACTGTCACAACTGTCTTTCGTTTCTTAATAAATTCTGAGTTTAGTAACTTCTCAATTCCCATCTCTAAACGCTGCTTCTGATTTTTAGTCTCTCGATAATTTAATAAAATAAAGGTCGCTTCATTTCTCTTTTCTATAGATAGTGCATAGAAACCCAGTTGCTCAAAAATAGTCCGAAACAACAGCTTAAAATATGTTTTATCAGAACCGGATTGGGGAAATTCATGGAACTTGCAAATACATACTGTTCCACCCTTACATTTTCCATTTGCATAGGAGCTCTTTAAAAAATCAGCAATTTCAATCTCCGTATGCTCTCCATGAAGCCAGCTGTTCACCCATTCATCCTCTTCTGCCCGCTTTTTTTCTTCCACATATAAATCTCGTAATAAGTGCTGCGCTACAGCGGTGGAAGTCCGATCTAAGATTAACGTATCATATTCACTAATTTCCTCGTCCTCAGCATAAATATACAAATCAGCATAGTTCTGCCCTAACACTTGGATCGATTGATGTTCAACCCGCTTTTGCAATAACTCCTTCCCCTGACATTCTACCAAAAAGGCATACGAAACATCGCTGCTAGATGGAACCATCTGCACATCATTTCCCTTCATCCGGAACAACACTGTATGACCAAGATGATCATGCAGCAGCGACAAAATTTCTTCATGATGCTGGATGGACAATAATTTCTTATTAAGTTGCTGGGAATACTCTTCTAGATTCGAAATCATTTGATAATGCTGATGAATTAAGTGAGAGTGGATATCGTGGGTAATTTCAACGAAAGGAACTTCCTTTAAAAAAAGTAAAATAGGGAATTGATGCGCATTAGCCAATGCAACTCCTTCCTGTGGAATAGGAAAGACTGACGATCCCATATCAATACACAGTCCAGAGGCGTTGCTGTCGATCAGCTCCTGCAGAAAAGCTACAAAGGCCTGCGAATCATCACGCCAACCAACTCCAGTTGACAAAATAAGTTCATTTCCATTTAGCAGCGATTTGATTTTTGCTACTTCTACAACATGAACCCATTTCACAACTCGATATAGTCCCCCCTGTCCAGCAATGAATTGAATGTTTTCAAAATGCTTCCTTTTCAATATGTCCGTTACGGTAAGCTGGAAATGATATTGCATCTTCTCACTCCTTTTTGAAAACATAATCTTCTTAATACTATTCTTGCAGACTAGCACTTTTCCCTTTATAACCCAACAATGCTTGCTTTGTCCTTATGTATGAGAAACTATACAATTATTTAAACTCTTCCCTCTACCGATTTGTCAGATTACCTGACTCTATTTCCTTTTATGGATTGCTAGATACACGTCCAGCTTGTATGCCATTTCTCCATACGCGTATATGTAAAAGGGATTGACTGCATGCAGTCAATCCCTTTTACATATACTATCCTGCTGTTCCTTGGCGAATCAAAAAAGCCGAAAAGTACTTCCTTCCATCGGCCGTCCGAACATGCAGCGTTTCTGTTTCGCTTTCCCCATCATTCTGTCTCCCAAATTGTACGAAAGCACCGTCTAAGTTTTCCTGAACGGCCCGAATACTATATCCCTTCTGAATAAGAAAATCAATTCTATCGCGCTCCGTCAAAAACTCTTGATAGGACATACACACACCCCTTTTTCACACTTCCGGTTATCCCCACATATAATTTTCAATTTGAGAAAGTAAGATTATTGCACCGGGATTGAGTCCTGCTGGTGTTTCATATCCTCACCGTATTTTTTTCTCTTCAGATACGATCCGTAACCAGCCTTCCCAACAAATTGCCTGTTTCGTACAACAAATTCACCACGACATAGCACACTGACTGGCTCCCCTATTACCTTCATGCCTTCAAACGCGTTATAATCCACAGCCATATGATGCGTTTCCCTAGAAATGACACGCTCTACATTCGCGTCAAAGATGACAATGTCCGCATCTGTTCCAACCGCAATCGTCCCTTTTTGCGGAAATAAACCAAACAGCTTCGCAATTCTTGTAGAAGTAATATCAACAAACTGATTGAGCGTAATTCTTCCCTGTTTCACACCTTCAGAAAACAAGATGCTCATACGATCTTCAATCGTCGGGCCGCCATTTGGAATTTTTGTAAAATCTCCGCGCCCAAGCTCCTTTTGCCCTTTAAAGTCAAAGGAACATTGATCAGATCCGATTGTTTGCAGCTGACCGTTTTTCAAGGCATTCCATAGTACATCCTGATGCCATTTCTCACGCAGGGGCGGTGACCATACATATTTCGCCCCTTCAAAATTTGGCCTTTCTAAATAGGAGCGATCTAGTACTAAATATTGCGGACACGTCTCTCCCCACACATCAAGACCCTTATTTCGCGCCTCTGCAATTTTCTCGACTGCATCAGCACAGGAAACATGTACAACATAGAGCTGCGAATTCGCCAGACCCGTCAGCTGGCAAGCCCGTCCTGTCGCTTCTCCTTCTATTTCGGGCGGTCTTGTAAGCGCATGATAGATAGGATCTGTATTCCCTTCCTTGAGTGCTTGTCTCGTTAAATAATCAATCACATCACCGTTTTCCGCGTGAACCATGACAAGCGCACCAAGCTCCTTTGCCGCGAGCAGCGTACGGTATAACGTCCCATCATCTGCCTGAAATACATTTTTGTAAGCCATAAATACTTTAAAGGAAGTAATCCCTTCCTCATGAATAACCTGCGGAAGCTCCCTAAGCACATCATCATTCATTTCGCCAATCATTAAATGGAAGCTATAATCAATAACCGCTTTATCCTTTGATTTTTCATGCCATGTCTGGATTGCATTGCCTAGCGGCTCCCCTTTATTGGTTAAGCAAAAGTCAATGATAGTAGTCGTTCCGCCAAACGCAGCTGCTACCGTACCTGTCTCAAAATCATCTCTCGTAACTGTCCCGCCAAAAGGCATATCCAAGTGGGTGTGCGGATCAATACCTCCTGGAAACAAATAGCGTCCTGTTGCATCAATTACCTCTACACCCTCACTCTTCAAATCTGTACCAATAGCTGCTATCTTTCCGTCTTCAATCAATACATCCGCTTCGTATATATCAGCAGCCGTTACAACTGTTCCATTTTTAATCAGCTTTCCCATTGTATAAGTTCCCCCCTATATATCTTCCGCCTCACCTTCACAATTCACTTACTTTACAATATTAGTCTCACAATCTGATAAAGCCCCCAATGCAGCTTGACGCTCATTCCACGTCATTGGCGCAATTTCACTTGGAAGCTCTACCATTGAAATCGCACCGTCCACTGGACAAACAATAGAGCATAAATTACAGCCTACACAATCCTCCTCACGAACACGGAGAAAGCCTTTACCTGATGTATCCCTCAGCATATCAATACATTGATGGGATGTATCCTCACAGGCAATATGGCATTTATTACAATTAATGCACGTTTCGGTATTAATACGAGCAACTATCTTATAGTTCAAGTCAAGATCTCCCCAGTCAGAGTAACGCGGAACTGATTTTCCGATAATATCCCTGACAGAAGCAATTCCTTTGCTATCAAGATAGTTATTGAGCCCATCGATCATATCCTCAACAATACGGAAGCCATGGTGCATGGCAGCGGTACAAACTTGAACCCCTGTCGCACCCATAAGTAAAAATTCTGCAGCATCCTGCCAGTTTGAAATACCGCCAATACCTGAAATGGGCACATTAATACGCGGATGACGAGCACATTCCGCTACCATGTTTAACGCAATTGGCTTCACCGCCGGTCCACAATAGCCGCCATGAGCTCCTTTTCCAGCAACATGAGGAATTGTATTCCACGTATCAAGATCGACACCCATTAAGCTATTAATAGTATTAATCATACTAACAGCATCAGCACCGCCCTTCACCGCTGCCTCCGCTGTTGCTGTAATATCGGTGATATTTGGCGTAAGCTTTACAATAACTGGTGTTTTTGCGACTTCCTTCACCCAGTATGTTTGTCTTTCAACAAGAGAAGGAACCTGACCGGAAGCAGAGCCCATACCTCGTTCTGCCATACCGTGCGGACAGCCAAAGTTCAACTCAAGTCCATCCACACCAACCTCCTCGACACGCTTTACAATTTCATGCCATTTCTCCTGCTTTGGTTCAACCATAAGCGAGGCGACGATCACATGATTAGGAAATCTCTTTTTTGTTTCGTAAATTTCCTTTAAGTTGACCTCTAATGGCCTGTCTGTAATCAATTCGATATTATTAAAACCGGCTACTCGCTGACCGTTAAAGCTAACCGCTGCGAATCGGGAAGAAACGTTTAAAATTGGATCTCCAAGCGTTTTCCATACAGCTCCGCCCCAGCCTGCTTCAAATGCACGCTGTACTTGGTAACCAGAATTCGTAGGCGGCGCTGACGCCAGCCAAAACGGGTTTGGAGATTCAATACCTGCTAAATTTATTTTTAAATCCGCCATCTTCCGTTCCCCCTTCTCCTGAATTAAACGGTTTCTGTCACAGACGCAAACTGCTTATGTATCTCATGAGCCGTCAGCTTTCCTTGCTGAGCTGCAGTTACGACCATCGCCTCGCCTTGTCCTTTACCAAATGTCACATCACCACATGCATAGACCTTCGGGTTTGATGTTTGAAATGTTCCCTTCGTAACCATTACAACACCGTGGCTATGTGTGAGACCAAATCCCTCAATCATCTCTATGTAACGCGATTGGCCAATCGCTTTAATTACAACATCCACAGGAATCACAAATTCAGAGCCTGCTACCACTTCCGGACGCCGTCTACCGTCCTTATCAGGATCACCAAGGGCCATTTTCACGCACTCGATACCTGTAACACTTCCATTCTCACCAATAATACGCTTAGGCGCAGTCAGCCACCGGAATTCTACGCCATCCTGCTTGGCAAACTCGTACTCGAAATCGTACGCACTCATCTCCTCACGTGTGCGGCGATATAAAATCTTAACATTCTCTGCACCAAGCCTTACCGAACATGTCGCACCATCAATAGCTGTATTCCCCGCACCAATAACCACAATTCGTTTTCCAATAAATTCGTTTGTCAGCTCGTTTGTTTTTGTCCGTTTCACAAAATCAATAGCATCATACACACCGTCCAGCTCTTCTCCATCAATGCCAAGCATCGGAACCTTTCCCATACCAATTGCAAGCACAACAGCATCATATCGTTCCAAAAGCTCCTCTGTTGAAACATCACGACCCACACATGTATTAGTTCGAATCTCCACATCTAAGCTTCTCACTTGATCTACTTCCCAATAAGACACAGCCTGTGGCAGACGGAATGAAACAATGCCGTACGTGTTCAATCCTCCTGCCTGTGCCTCCGCTTCAAAAATGGTTACAGTATATCCGAGACGAGCAAGCTCCCTTGCTGCCGACAAGCCTGCAGGCCCTCCACCGACGACCGCTACTGTTTTCCCCTTCTTCTCCCCTGCCTCAAACAATATCTGTTCATTTCGGATCGCCCAATCCGTTGCATAACGCTGCAAATTTCCAATCTGAATCGGCTTAGTAGCATGGTTTAACACGCAAGCACCCTCACATAGCTCCTCCGTTGGACATACACGTGAGCAGCTAGCACCAACTGGATTTGACAGCATAATCGTTGCTGCCGATCCCTTTAGATTTCCTGAAGCAATCTTCTTAATAAATTTCGGAATATCAATTTCCGTCGGGCATGCCTTTATGCAAGGAGCGTCGTAACAATATAAACAACGATTTGCTTCTTCAGCTGCCTCTCTATTTGAAAGCCCGCTCTGAACCTCCTTAAAATTTGACCGCAAGTCTGTTAATGAAAGAGCCACTTTTTTCGTTTTATTCAATCTCCCTCAACCCCCTTTAGAAAATAGGAAAAACGAATTCTATGAAAAAGAGTGAGAATTTCATTTCAAAAACAAATCGCTATCTAAACTGATTTTGCATTGCGGTCCTCCCCCGCATCCATTCCCTAATCATATCGCCTTGTATGTATGCAGATGTCCCGGTCGTTTTTGTACTTGTTCTTATTGTAATAATTTTCTGAATTCTTTCCATTATACAATTTGTAAAAAGTTTACATGTTTTTATTAAGCATAATGTAAAATTTCAGCCAATCACTATCAGTGAAAATAACCAATGATTTGCAATCTCTTTCAAACTTTAAACCCATAAGAACCTCCATCATAAATAAGCTACTTTGACAGATTTTTTATTAAGTTGTTTACTCTTCTCCTTATTTCCCAGGAAAATTTGGGTTTTCGACAATATTTCTTGACAAAATACGCTTCTATTCCTGTTCAATCAAACGTTTGTTTAAATAGTTATCAAGGATTCCATAAAACTTCTAAGCAGGAAAAGTGCAGATACTCGCTTCTTTTTGATGAGCAAACAACCTCTGTACAAGAAATTTGTATACAAATAAAGAAAACTCGCCGACTGGCGATCCGTGCCCTTGGGCGAAGACAAAGGCATAGTTGCACTTATACTGTATTCCTAAAATTTCCGACTACTTCGAATTCACTTCTAGCTGGAAGTTTATACTTTCCTACAATGTAAAAAAAGCTTGTCCACAATTTGGATAGCTTCTTGGAATAGTTTGCTTTTATTTTAATTTCAAATATAAAATAGAAAGGACGTTATGATTAGCCCGCCCCTGGTATCAGCCCCACCTACGCTCTATACCTTGGCAGCCACGCATGCTGCCCTACCCACTTCCTACTGTAACATTGGTTTGTAAATCGCTTATTAATCCTTTGTAAAAAAAAGGATTTTCGAGCATATCTTCCATTCGTTTCATACTTTCGTTATCGATGCTTTTTCTGTGTGCCAGTCAGACAATTCCTTGTATTCATGCGAATAAATTTCACCTTGGTTCAACCCCTTACGACAAACAGTCGCTTTCAAGGTAAAACAGATAGCACATTTCCCAATGTTTTTGGGTGCTATGTATCCTAATATGGCTAGATCTTTGATATAGCACTGTTGTTCTAAAGAAGGCTTGCTAATTACCTCTATTTTTTGCCTAATTCAAGGCGAAGGTATACTATAACTATATAAATTATGTAGGAGGTGCACTTTTGACAAATTCATTCCGTGCCTTTGTTGTGAACAAAACAGAAGACAATTTCTCTGCAGATATTCAACACCTAACATTAGATGATTTACCTGAGGGAAATGTAACCATCCGTACAGCTTACTCAAGCGTCAATTATAAGGATGGCTTAGCAAGTATCCCAAAGGGGAAAATCGTTCGATCATATCCATTCATACCGGGCATTGACCTTGCTGGTACAGTAACAGAATCAAATGATTCCCGCTTTCAGGCAGGAGATGAGGTTATTGTGACAAGCTATGAGCTTGGGGTGTCCCATTTTGGCGGTTTTAGCGAGTATGCACGGGTTCCAAGTGACTGGATTGTCCCGCTTCCGAAAGGATTAACGTTAAAAGAAGCAATGGTATTTGGAACTGCCGGCTTTACAGCAGCCCTATCCATCCATCGTTTAGAAGAAAACGGACTTACACCAGAAAAGGGACCTGTGCTCGTAACAGGTGCAACAGGCGGGGTTGGAAGCACAGCTGTCGCAATGCTCGCAAAACGCGGCTATCACGTTGTTGCCAGCACAGGCAAGGCATCTGAGCATGAGTACTTGCGAGCAATTGGGGCTGCTGACATACTTTCTCGTGAGGATTTTTCGATTGACCCAATTCCAGTGCTCGGGAAGCAAAGGTGGGCAGCTGCAATTGACCCTGTCGGAGGCAAAGCACTTGCTTCCATATTAATCATGTTGCAATATGGGGGCTCAGTTGCAGTAAGCGGCTTAACAGGTGGCGGAGATGTACCGACAACTGTATATCCTTTTATTTTGCGCGGAGTAAACTTGCTCGGCATTGATTCAGTGTACTGCCCAATGGAGCTGCGTAAAACGCTCTGGGAACGTATGGCAACTGATTTGAAGCCAGAGGCACTTCTAAATTACATTGCTCAAGAAGTTACATTGGATGAACTGCCTCAGGTACTTTCCTCAATTTTAAAAGCTGAAATGCGTGGAAGAGCAATTGTAAAGTTGTAAAGAAAATTCGTCAATTGGCGAGCCCTGCCCTCGGGCGAAGACAGAGGCGAAACTGCCCTGACACTGTAGCCCTAAAATTTTCGACTACGTCGAATGACTCCTAGCTGAAAATTGATGCTTTCCTGCATTGTAAAAAGGCAGGTCATGTTATAGCTAACTTCCTGTAACATGACCTGCTTTTTTGTTTATGTCCTCTCCAATTAAAATTTAGTAAGCACCTCTTTCAAAAATACCCTAAAGACTTCCGCCTCCTCTGTTTTTGTCTTTTGCAACAGATATGTTTTCGATTTCGGCGCTATAACCCGCTCTCCCCTTATCTCTCTCAGTCTGCTATTTTGCACTTCATCTCTAACCATCGTTACTGGTAAATAAGATACACCAAGCCCCTGTTCAATAAAACGCTTTGTAATCTCCACTTGATTTACAGCCATCGTTCTCACATTCGGATAATAGCTTTTAATTTGTTGTAAAAGATAATCCCAATAATCCGGATGATTATCCGTAATGACTCTGTATGTACTAAGTGCCATATGTTCTTCAAGACAATACTCATTATAAGGACCTACCAAAACAACCGGTTCCTCATGTACAACCTCGCTATATATATTTGTTTGCATTGCTTCCACTCGCGTTAAGCCCAAATCCGCCCTGCCTAAGCTAACCTCCTCTCCTACCTGAAAAGAAGAAGTTATCTGAACCACTACGTCTATATCAGGATTTTCATCCATAAAGGTCCTTAGTAACGACGGAAACATAGAGGATGCAATTTGCGGTGCTGCTGCAATTACTAACCTCCGCTTATAGCCCTGCCTCCATGACTCGAGACTGGTTCGACCTTCCTCGTATTTATCTACGATGCTCCTTGCGTATGGAAGAAACTGATAGCCAGCAGCAGTTAAAACTGATTTTTTCTTTGTTCTCTCAAACAACTCAACATGGAGCTCCTCCTCAAGACGTTTGATATGCTTTGTGACAGCAGGCTGCGTTAAAAAAAGCTCTTCGGACGTCTTCCTAAAATTCTCGTATTTAGCTGCAACGATAAATGTTTTTAACCACTTAATCTCCAAAATCATCCCCCCGTGATAACGATGCGTTATCAAAATCCCTTTCTTTTGTTAATTTTCATTATATATCCGTTTTTGTACAATACAATTACAAACACTACATGATTTGTAAACCACAGATACTAAGGGGGAATAAAAAATGAAGCATGCTGGGCAAGATGCATGGAACGCTACAATGTATGACACAAACCACTCCTTCGTTTCAAGATTCGGTCAGGACTTAATTACTGCATTAGCTCCAAGAGAAGCTGAACACATTTTGGATGTTGGCTGTGGTACAGGAGATTTGGCAAATAAAATTCACGAGCTTGGAGCCCAAGTGATAGGAATTGATGCATCAGAGAATATGATCCAGCAAGCACAGCATAAATATCCGCAGATACAGTTTGCTGTTCATGATGCAACTGCGCTAGATTATCACGAGGAGTTTGACGCGGTATTCTCCAATGCGGCACTTCACTGGATTAAGCCGCAAAGGCAAGCTCTGCACAGCATATATCAGAGTCTGAAGCAAGGAGGCCGATTTATTGCGGAATTTGGCGGTAAAGGTAATATTAAAATGATTACAGATGAAGTGATCAATCAATATGCAGCTTATGAATTAGAATACGACATGGCACAGTTTCCTTGGTATTTTCCGAGCACTGGTGAATATGCAGCTCTCATGGAGGAGGTAGGTTTTACCGTCGCTTATATTCAATACTTTTATAGACCGACACCTTTAGAGGGGAAGGATGGAATCCGGAATTGGCTGCATATGTTTGGAAGTGGACTTTTTATCGGAGTGCCTGAGGATGTAAGAGAACAGATGATTATGGCAGTTCAAGAGAATCTTGGCAAGAGCTTGTTTCATGATGGAAAATGGATTGCTGATTACAAAAGAATTCGCGTAATAGGCATTAAGGAATAGACATGTTGATCTTCCTATCCACAAAAGGAGAGCAGAAATCCTGCTCTCCTTACCGAAACTTCCGAAGCAGCCTCTCCCGGTACATGCCAAACGCACCTGTACTTCGCATCTTTCGCTTTTCCATTAATTGATTGAAACGAAGTTCCTTCTCCGTTAACTTGCTTTGCAATGAAGTTCGTTCCTGTTCATCTATGCAGCAGGCAAGCAAATCTTCAAGCTTCAGCATATCCTTTTTAAGCCGAACCTCCTCTGGAACCATTCCAGCATTCTTTAAAATCTTATATCCCATTCGTAAGTCTTCTGGCACACCAGATAAGTCATCGAGTTTTAATGGCTTACCCTTACCAGGCAAATTCTCAAAATCACCATTTTGTATTGACTGTCGAATGCGTTCTTCCGCCATAATTAAGAATATATCCATTGTTTCGCCTCCCTTGCAGTTTCAAAGTCTTATCTATCTGTTTCCTGCAAATGTTACTTATTTTCCTCCATTACATTTTATCTCTACTATTGCTGCTTTGTAAAAACACTTAATACATACAAGTATCATTTTATTACATTTATTTAATTATAGACATGAGCGACATATCCTATTCATATACTTTTTATATCTATGAACGAACAAACTGCCTACAGCTCCCAGGCTATTCGTTCATAATCGAGCCCTGCCTTCGGGCGAAGACAGAGGCGTAGCTGCACTTATACTTTATTCCTAAAATTCTCACTACGTCGAATTGTCTTCTGGCTAGAGATTTATATTTTCTTAAAGTGTCAAAAAGCCCTCAGTTTTAAAAACTGAGGGCTTTTTATTTATATTAGAATTTCGCGTGATATTTTTCGATTTCCCAAGTGTGTACAGCTGTACGATAGCTATCCCACTCACCTTTTTTCAATGCAACGTATTCGTTAAATACGTGCTCGCCTAATGTAGCGCGGCCGATTGTACCGTTCTCTAGCTCAGCTACAGCTGTTTCTAAGCTGCCAGGAAGGTTGTCGATGCCGTATTCAGCACGAACTGCATCAGTCATGTGGAAGATATCTTCGTCAACTGGAGCTGGAGCAGTTAAGCCTTTCTCTACGCCATCTAAACCTGCTGCTGCGATTACCGCAAATGTTAGGTATGGGTTCGCAGATGGATCTGGACAACGAAGCTCAACGCGTGTAGCAAGACCACGTTTTGCAGGGATACGGATCAATGCAGAACGGTTAGATGCAGACCATGCGATGTAGCAAGGTGCTTCGTAGCCAGGCACAAGACGCTTATAAGAGTTTACTAGAGGGTTTGTAACCGCTGTAAAGCTCTTTACGTTTGCGATTAGACCAGCGATAAATTGGTATGCAGTTTGAGAAAGCTGGCGAGAATCAGCTGGATCGAAGAATACATTTTGGCCATCTTTGAAGAAGGACATGTTTACGTGCATTCCAGAACCGTTAATACCGAAAACTGGTTTTGGCATAAATGTTGCATGAAGACCATATTTCGCTGCAATTGTTTTTACAACCCATTTGTAAGTTGTAGAGCTGTCTGCAGCACCTAAAGCATCTGCATACTTGAAGTTGATTTCATGTTGACCTTCAGCTACTTCATGGTGAGACGCTTCGATTGTGAAGCCCATTGCTTTTAATGCACGGTAGATTTCTAAACGAACGCGCTCGCCAAAGTCTTTTGGAGATGGCTCGAAGTATCCAGCGTTATCATGTAAAGCCATTGTTGGGTTACCGTTGTCGTCTGTTTTGAATAAGAAGAACTCAAGCTCAGGACCTACAGAAATTGTGTAGCCTTGTTCACCTGCTTGTTCTACTACTTTTTTCAATACGTTACGAGTGTCACCTTCATAAGGAGTGCCATCTGGGTTAGCTGCGCTGCAAAGGAAACGCGCTTCAGAATAGCCTTCTTCTACTGTCCAAGGAAGAACAGCGAATGTATTTAAATCTGGTTGCAGATATAAGTCAGATTTGTTGATTGGAGAAAATCCAGTAATAGAAGAACCGTCAAACATCATTTTGCCTTCTACAACATCTTCTAATTGTGCAGATGTAACTGTTACGTGCTTTAAAATACCTTCGATATCTACAAATTGTAAGTGAAGAAGCTCCACATTTTTTTGCTCTACGATTTCTTTAATTTTTTCAAGAGTAAGTGTACCGCTATTTGCTTGAGAAATTTGACTCATGTTACTCTCCCTCTCATTTCCGTGTCATATTTTTTAACATAGGCTTATTATAATCCAAATAACTTGGTCTTTTCAATAGCTTTTTTGAACTTTTATTCGTTAAAATTTTCCTAAACGGGTCAAATTTTCGATAATTCCTTAACAAAAACGTTTTCTTTTTAGAAAATGTTCATTATTACAAGCAAAAAAGGACTACAAAAACTAAAGAAAGCTCATCATTGGCGGAAACAGAGATGTAGTTGCCTTACACTGTATTTCGACAATTTCCGACTGCGTCAAATGACTTCAAGCTGGAATTGTATATTTTCCTAAAGTATAACATATAGAAAATGTTGTTCTATAAACAAGAATTACCTCAAAGCATCAAATATAGAGCTTATACACAAAAGTGATGCTTTCCGCCTAAAGCAATGACATCAGCAGTATGCAGTATTAAGAAGAATTATTTTTCTTAAGCTTCATTCTCATAAAGAAAAGCAACGAGCCAAATACTCGTTGCTCTTCTTTATCTTAAAATGCCCAGTTGCCGTTTTTAAAAATCGGTTCACGCTTTCCATCTTTTGTTACACCGTAGATATTCATATCAGCTGATCCGATCATAAAATCTTCGTGCACAAGGCTTTTGTTTGCACCGCGCTCCGACAGCTCCTCTGGTGTCATTGCTGTTCCATTTTGCAGATTAACTGGATATGCTTCGCCCAACGCAAGATGATTTGATGCATTCTCATCAAATAGCGTATTATAAAACGTCAATCCAGAATTAGAAATCGGGGAACGATGTGGAACAAGCGCTACTTCTCCAAGCCGACGTGAACCTTCATCCATATTTAACAGCTGCTCTAGTGTTTCATAGCCTGTTTCTGCTGTAAAATCCACGACAACTCCATCTTTAAATGTTAGCGTAAAGTTATTAATTACGTTACCGCCATAATTCAACGGTTTCGTGCTGCGCACTGTACCGTTTACGCCATCCTTATGCGGCATTGTGTATACTTCCTCCGTCGGCATATTTGGATTAAATCGTATACCGCCTTGGTCTACAGAACCCCCACCCTGCCATACATGATTCTCCGGCAGGTTTACAGTAAGACTCGTCCCTTGCGCTTCATACATAAGCTGCACATACTGCTTGTCATTTAGGTACATTACCTTTTGCTTTAATGTTTCATTATGTGCATGCCATGCCGCAATCGGATCTTCTTGATCAATACGGACAATTTTAAAAATAGCATCCCATAGCTTCTCTATGGCTTCTGCTTCCTCCACATCAGGAAACACTTTTGCTGCCCACTCTGCTGTTGGAACTGAAATCAATGACCAGCGTGCTTGATCTGCCATCATATAGCTGCGATATTTTTTCAGCGCTGTACCAGCTGTTTTATTCCACATGGCAATACGCTGCGGATTAATTCCTTTTAAAAGCTCAGGGTTCGGAGAATAAATAGACAAAAATGCAGCTCCATTTTCCGCCATTTCCTCCATACCCTTAGCTCTCCACATCGGATATTCTGTGAAGGCTTCATCTGGTGCCTTTTCATATTTAATGCGTGTGATATTTTCATCTTGGAATTCTACATGTACATTTTTGGCGCCTGCTTCATATGCCTTTGCAACAATTTTACGTACAAACTCCGCTGCTGGAAGCGGGGCATTTACGACAAGCGTTTGTCCTTGTTGAATGTTTACTCCGATACGTACTGCCAAATCAGCATATTTTTCAAGCATTTGTTCGAGTTGTTTCATCTATTGTCCCCTCCATATGTATGTATTCATTTCACTATGTTAATACGAATTCCAGAACGCAAAGAAGTTATGTGCAGCTGAACTGTTAATTACAAATTTAGCTAGAGATATTAAAGCCCTCCAGCTTCTTTATGTTTCCAAACACAGAAGCCGCTGCTGGCGGCTTCCTGAGTAAGATGTCGTTCTAATTCATTTATTCGATCATTTGTATACAATAGCCCTTTTGCTGCAGCTTTTCAAAAACCTGATCAATATGAGCCTGATCCTTTGTCTCAAGTGAAAGATGCAGCTCTGCGTAACCAGGGAATACCTTCATGCCAATACGCTCATGTTGAACATTCAATACGTTTGCTCCAGCCTCCGCGATAATTTGCAGCACCCTTTGCAATTGTCCCGGCTTATCAGGCAAGGTAGTAGAAAAATGGACAAAGCGGCCAGCTTCTACCATGCCGCGCTCGATAATGCGAGCGATAACATTCACATCTACGTTACCGCCACTTAGGATCACAGCAATTTTTTTCCCCTCAATCGGAAGCTTTTTGTATAGAAGCGCTGCAAGCGCACTAGCACCAGACCCTTCTACAAGAAGCTTGCTGCGCTCTAACACCATTAGCATCGTACGGGCGATCTCCATTTCATCAACGGTAACAATATCATCTACATATTTTTGAATCAATTGAAAGGTTAATTCCCCCGGTCTTCTGACAGCAATGCCATCTGCCATTGTCGGAAGTGCATCAACTGTTGTGACTTGCTTTTCATCCCATGATTTTTTTATACTTGGACAGGCTATGGCTTGCACACCGTATACCTTCACAGAAGGCTTCTGCTCTTTAATGGCTAATGCTACACCCGCAAGAAGCCCCCCTCCTCCAGCTGGACACAGAATAACTTCAACATCGGGTATCCCCTCTAGTATTTCTAGGCCGACTGTCCCTTGTCCTGCAATAATTGCCGCATCATCGAATGCATGTACAAATGTTGCTCCTGTTCTCTCTTTAAGCTGGAGCGCATAGGCGAGTGCCTCATCAAAGACATTCCCCTGCAGTTCTACCTTTGCGCCGTATCCTTTTGTTGCTGCAATCTTACTAAGCGGTGCACCTTTTGGCATCACAATTGTACACGGAATTTGCAGCATGCTGCTTGAGTACGCTACACCTTGGGCATGGTTACCCGCAGAAGCAGCAATGACCCCTTTTCTAAGCTCAGCCTCTGACAAGGACATAATCTTATTGTAGGAACCTCTCACCTTAAACGATCCTGTTTTCTGTAAATTTTCTAGCTTTAGATACACCTCATTGTTTGTAAATTCACTGAATGTACGGGAATAATCTAAAGGAGTTTCGTGAACAATTCCCTTCATTTTCTTCCGCGCTGCGAAAACATCCTGTATGGATACCATGCCCAATCCCCCATGTCTCTACATTGCATAATACAACTGTATTGTTTGTAAGGATGATGAGTTTATTCTCATCCTGTATTGATGCGACGTTCATACTAAATAATATACAAAATGATAAATTTTGTGCCCATCCTAAATGGGCGCTACATGGAATCGTTTTCCTAATATAAGGTCATCAAATATCCCTCCTACTATTAAAGATACTTTCAACCCCAAGGAAGCGCTTTTGATATAAGGTTAGCTTCTCAAGGCTTTTTAACAACATTTTTTTTGATATACACATCTAAAAATGGCTAAATGCATAAATAGCCTTCATACAGAAACCTTCAGTTTGTTTTAAAATAAGACGACAAAACCATTGAAACCGATACCACAATATAATAAAATTAGGTTTGAATTAAGAAAAAAGGAACGGGATAAAGAAAACTCGCTGATTGGCGAGCCCTGCCCTTAGGCGAAGACAGAGACGTAGTTGCACTTCTATTGTATTCCTAAAATTTCCGACTACGTCGAATTGACTTCTAGCTGACAATTTATACTTTCTTACAGTGTTAAATAAAAAAAGCTCTTATCTAATTTATTTTTTAATAACGTTTAAAATATTTTTTTATATCTCGTTTTGAAAGCGATACCAAAATAATGCAGTACACTCAATCAAAGAGCAATGCAATTTTCCCTTTATACAGCGATTATGTCAAATATCCAAAAAGAGTCCTACAAGCAAGAATGCCAAAGTCCCAATTGTGGAACAGGCTTTCAGGAGAAGCTAAGAACGCCAACTATTTATTTTTAGAAGAGAAAGGAGAAGAAATATGGAGAAAAAATGGTGGAAGGAAAGTGTCGTATATCAGATTTACCCTCGAAGCTTTATGGATAGTAATGGGGATGGAATTGGGGATCTCAAGGGAATTCTTTCAAAATTAGATTACTTAAAAGAATTAGGAATTGATGTTATTTGGATATGTCCTATGTATAAGTCTCCAAATGACGATAATGGCTATGATATTTCAGATTATCAGGACATTATGGAGGAATTCGGTACGCTAGCGGACTTTGATGAACTGCTAGAAGAAGTTCATCAACGCGGAATGCGATTGATTCTTGATTTGGTCATCAATCATACAAGCGATGAACACCCTTGGTTTATTGAATCTCGCTCCTCTAAAGATAATCCAAAGCGTGATTGGTATATCTGGAGGGATGGCAAAAACGGCAAGGAACCAAACAACTGGGAATCTATTTTCAGTGGTTCTGCTTGGAAATATAATGAAGAAACAGAACAATATTTTATGCACATCTTCTCCGAACGACAGCCTGACCTAAATTGGGAGAACTCTGAAGTAAGAAATGCTTTACATGATATGGTCAATTGGTGGCTGGAAAAAGGGATTGATGGTTTCCGTGTTGATGCAATTTCCCATATTAAAAAGGAGCCAGGCTTCCCGGATATGCCGAACCCAAATAACTTAGATTACGTTCCCTGCTTTCCTTATATGATGAATGTTGAGGGGATTGATACATGGCTAACAGAACTTTCCCAAAAAACAATCAAGAACTACGATGTTATGACTGTTGGAGAAGCAAATGGTGTAGGGATTGATGATGCCGAAAAATGGGTTGGTGAAGAAAATGGCCATTTCAATATGGTTTTTCAGTTTGAATTTCTAGGTCTTTGGGATAAGAATTCAGAAGATCTTGTCGACGTACGTGCATTAAAAAAAGCATTAACCAAATGGCAAACTGGTTTAGAAGGTAGAGGTTGGAACGCCCTCTTCATCGAAAACCATGATCAGCCACGCAGGGTTTCAAGCTGGGGAAATGATCAGGAGTATTGGAAAGAAAGTGCCAAAATGCTAGGCGCTTTATATTTTCTCATGAAGGGCACACCATTTATTTATCAGGGCCAGGAAATTGGGATGACGAATGTCCAGTTTCCGTCTATTAACGAATACAATGATGTCGGTATGATTAACTACTATAAGGTTGAAACGGCAAAAGGCCGTTCCCATGAGGAGATTATGGAAGTCGTTTGGAAACAAGGTCGAGATAATTCCCGTACTCCGATGCAATGGGATGCAACCAACATGGGAGGATTTACAACCGCGGGCCAAACTTGGTTAGGTGTAAATCAAAATTATAAAGAAATTAACGTAACAGAACAATTAAAGGATCCTGACTCTATTTTACATTTTTATAAAAGCTTGATTCATTTGCGAAAAGAAAACCCAGTGTTTGTATATGGCACTTATGAATTGTTATTGCCAAATCATCCGAAGCTATTCGTATACACTCGCACATTAGGAAACCAAAAAGCCCTAATCATTTGCAACTTTAGCGAAGCAGAAACTAGTTTTAAAGTCCCGAATCGTTTCAGTCATTCTGTTTCAGAACTTGTTATGAATAACTATGTAGTTGTGGATAAAGCTCTGCCTAAGCGTCTCACCCTAAGACCTTACGAAACCCGTGTCTATTTAATAATGTAACACCATAAGCGAGCACAGAAGCGTAGTTGCACTTACACTTCATTACTAAAATTTTCCATGACGTCGAATTAACTTCGATCGGGAAACTTATACTTTCTTAAAGCGAAAGAGGGGGGACTACTTTGAGTACCCCCTCTTGATATTCCCTCGCGATTCTCTCACCTTGTTACCCTTCTATCACGTCACTCAGACGAACCATAACCCACTCATTTTCCTAAGCAAGCACGAGACAACAGTCTCAGGGGTCCTACTCTCTTAATCAAAAGGGCGCCTTATTTTCATTTTATAAGACCCTTGTCCAATCCAACTCCTCTCTTTCTGCATTAATATAGAAAGAAGAATTCTTTAAAAAGAGGAGATTTGGCGTGCTTTCAGACAATATTATTAAAACAGGGATGAAATACTTAGGAACACCATATGTATTTAATTCGTCACCGTATCAAACTAACACCTTTGACTGCAGTTCCTTTATGCAGCACATTTTCAAACGACACGGTGTCACTCTTCCAAGAAACTCACGGCAGCAGTATCGAGCTGGTGTCAACGTTCCCTACTCTAATATACAAAAGGGAGACCTGTTATTTTTTACAACACCACGGCGTATGAACAGACAAGGGATAGAAAAGATTGGGCATGTAGCTATCTATATTGGACAAGGTCGCATGCTCCACACCTCTCGTAGGGAAGGAAAGGTATCTGTTGTCCAATTTGCGGGTAATTGGAAAGAAAGGTTCATCGGTGCAAAACGATTCGGATAGGAAAAGCGCACGGTCGCCCCGCTTCTGAGGAAGACAGTTCCTCGCATACTGAGGCGCCTTTTGCCTCGATAGATAGAGATCTTTAGCATATAGACAACCCTCCGCCCTGCCCTTGGGCGAAGACAGCGTCGCGATTGCACTTACACTGTATTCCTAAAAGTTCTGACTGTTTCGGATGACTTCTAGCTGGAAATTTATAAATTGTTTAATATATAAGACATAGGAGCAGCTTGTGTAACTGCTCCATCTTTTATCTTAGCTAGTAAACTGTTCAATGTTCCGTTTTAATTCGCAGGCTCACGTCCCTAAATCCTCAGCCAGCTTATCAATGACTGCAATGTTCTCAGATTGCTTCATTGTTACCTGAGAAACCTCCTGCGCACCAGTCGATGTTTCATCAGCATTTACAATATTAAGGCGCTTTTACATGTTAATCCTCTTTTCTGTCCTTCCTAACTCCGCTATAATCAACTATGTATGAATAAAAACTGATTTTAAAAGGAAACATTTCAAATACATTTAGGATAAGGTGCATAGCTATGAGTATTTTAACAGTAAAAGATTTAAGCCACGGCTTCGGTGATCGTGCTATTTTTAATAACGTCTCCTTTCGATTGCTCAAAGGAGAGCATATCGGGCTCATCGGTGCGAATGGTGAAGGAAAATCAACATTTATGAATATCATTACAGGCAAGCTTCAGCCCGATGAAGGAAAGGTTGAATGGTCGAAAAACGTACGTGTTGGCTACTTGGATCAGCATGCAGTGCTGCAGCGTGGTATGACGATTCGCGATGCATTACGGAGCGCATTTCAATATTTATTTGATATGGAAGCGCAAATGAATGAATTTTACGTCAAGATGGCGGAAGCAACTCCGGAAGAGCTAGAACAAATGCTTGAAGACGTTGGAGTTATTCAAGATATGTTAACTAACAATGATTTCTATGTAATTGATTCTAAGGTTGAAGAGGTGGCCCGCGGACTTGGACTTGATGATGTCGGTCTTGATCGAGATGTTCAGGATTTGAGCGGCGGTCAGCGTACAAAGGTTCTTCTTGCTAAGCTTCTTCTTGAAAAACCCGAAATTCTCTTACTGGATGAGCCGACAAACTATCTTGATGAGCAGCATATCGAATGGTTGAAGCGTTATTTACAGGAATACGAAAATGCCTTTATTTTAATATCCCACGATATCCCATTCTTAAATAATGTAATCAACTTAATTTATCACATGGAAAATCAAGAGTTAAATCGATATGTCGGTGATTATGATAACTTCATGCAAGTATACGAAGTAAAGAAACAGCAGCTTGAATCAGCTTATAAAAAGCAACAGCAAGAGATTGCAGATCTGAAGGATTTCGTAGCTCGCAACAAAGCGCGCGTTTCTACCCGTAATATGGCGATGTCTCGCCAAAAAAAGCTGGATAAAATGGAGGTTATTGAGCTTGCACAGGAAAAACCAAAGCCAGAATTTCATTTTAAGCCTGCTCGCACTTCCGGAAAGCTAATTTTTGAAACAAAGGATCTAGTTATTGGCTATGACAGCCCTCTTTCTAAACCGTTAAACCTGCGGATGGAACGCGGACAAAAAATCGCCCTTGTCGGAGCAAACGGGATCGGAAAAACAACGCTTCTCAGAAGCATTCTTGGTGAACTTCAGCCAGTTTCTGGTTCTGTTCAATTAGGTGAGCACCTGCATATCGGCTATTTTGAACAGGAAATCAAGGAAGCAAACTATAATACATGTATTGAAGAGGTATGGAACGAGTTCCCTTCCTTTAATCAATACGAGGTACGCGCCGCCCTCGCGAAATGCGGATTAACAACAAAGCATATCGAAAGTAAGGTAGCAGTGCTAAGCGGTGGAGAAAAAGCAAAGGTACGCCTTTGTAAGCTTGTCAACAAGGAGACAAACCTTCTTGTACTCGATGAGCCGACAAACCACTTAGACGTAGATGCAAAGGAAGAACTAAAACGTGCCCTAAAAGAGTATAAGGGCAGCATTCTTCTCATCAGCCACGAACCGGAATTTTACCGCGATGTGACTACAGATATTTGGAATTGTGAATCCTGGACTACAAAGGTCTTTTAATATAAACGGAATCCCAATTCGGCAACACTTGCTAATACAGCACAAAATCTTCAGCATAAACTATCAAAGTTTAAAGTGTAAGGAAAAACGCCCGGCCTATGACAAAGCCGGGCGTTTTTCCTAGTATTAGAATACGATTGTTTTATTTCGATCAACGATTACACGGTCTTCTAAATGCCATTTCACAGCACGCGCCAATACGCTGCGCTCGATGGAACGACCGATTTTTTTAAGCGCCTCCACATTGTGGTGATGACGCACTCGCTCTACCCCCTGCTCAATAATTGGACCTTCATCTAAATCGTTCGTTACATAATGAGATGTAGCCCCAATTAGCTTTACCCCACGCTCATGTGCACGCTCATAAGGTCTCGCGCCAATAAAGGCCGGAAGAAACGAGTGATGAATATTGATAATTCGATTCGGATGTGCAGCTACAAAATTAGGAGTTAGAATTTGCATATAACGCGCTAAAATAATTACATCAATCTTATACTCCTCTAGCAATCGCAGTTGCTGTGCTTCTGCCTCTGCACGATTTTCCTTGTTTGCAGGAACATGGCAAAAAGGAATGCCAAATGACTCTGCTGTTTCGCGGGCATCCTCATGGTTGCTGACGATAAGAGCGATATCTGTTAATAAACCTCCGCTTTGCCATTCCCAAAGCAATTCTAATAAGCAATGCAATTCTTTTGAAACAAAAATCGCTGTGCGTTTTAAATCATGTACATAGGATAGCTTCCATTTCATAGAAAACTGCTCAGCAATCTCTTCGAAAGCTTGCTCTATCTCTTTTGCTTTTTGGCTTAATCCTGGGCACTCAAATTCAACACGCATGAAAAATGTACCGCCCTCTGGATTTGTAGAATACTGACTGGATTCAATAATATTAGCATTATATTCGAATAGGAATCGAGATACCGTTGCCACAATCCCTGGTTGGTCAGGGCAGCTAATTAATAAACGCCCTCTATTTCGATTTTGCTCCTGAAATGCTTGCATTTGCTTCTGAATATATGGTTTCATTTGTTCTACCTCTCTATTACTATTGATTATCAATTATACTTTGCGCAGAGAAATATGCAAATATAATGTTTACAATTTTGAATTGGAAATGATAGGTGTACGCTAAATCATAGCTTTTCATATTCATCATATAAGGAACAGATCCGTATCATTTCAATGAAATGCTCTCCAAAACTTCCCTTGTGTATGAAGAATATCTCTTATTCTAATATAAGGGATCGTGAACGTTGGAAAACCTGCTACAAAGGGAGCAATTTCATACGGTTTGAAATAAATATATAATGCCTTATCTGTTACATAGAATGGCTGATCTGCTTGTATTCCCTTATACGCATCAGGAAATACATACGAATATTGATTTTCTGTTTCAATTTGTTGTTTGATGATGTCACTTAATACTTTCACATAATTACTGTCCTTTATAAATAGGTCTTCAAGCTGATAAAGCGTTCCATCTCGTACATCTATGTGGACGTATACCTTCGTTGGCATACCGTGAGCTGCTCCAAATGGAAATTTATATCCGTTCAGCTCTAATACAAGTAAATGCTTCTGGAAAAGCGACAATGAAAAGTCCCCTGTATAGCTATATTGCTGCGCAGTGCTATCAATCGGTTTCACCTGGGAAAGGCGCTTCAACTCCTGATTTACTTCTTCTTGTGCAGCTTTATTCTCCATGCCTTCTATTCTCGGATAATATACAAGATAATGACGGTTCGGTTTATATTTTTCTTCCCTCACTGTATACAAATTATTTAAACGTATCGTTCGATTTTGCTGCCATACGACATCCCCAAATCTGTTTCGATATGATAAACGATTATCTACATTTGCTTCAATCAGATTTCCAACGATGCGAACCGTCCCGTTTCCATGCACAATTGGTAGACCCGTCTCAGCTTTTCCATTCTTACCGATAAAAAAGGTATTCCTGCCATCATCTACAGAAGTTAACCCCTTCTCATAATTGCCTACATCATAATACACAAAATCCGTTAAAAACAAACCGCTTGTATCTGTGATAGCATAGCGTGATCCGATAAAAGGTTGTTTTTTATCAAGTGCCTTCCCTACCGCAAGCCTACCTTCTCCAAGAGGCAGAATATCATTATACGCAGGCTTAATGATCAATCGACCATTCCTATCAATAAGTCCAAATGCGTTCATGTAATTCTCCGCTGTATTCACGACAGCTCTTCCTTCTTGAAACGTCTGTGCTCCTGTATATTTCGGTTCAATCACAACATGTCCGGTTTCATCTATAAACCCATACCGACTATCTGACTTCTCTTGAAAGGCTAATAAACCTTCCCCGATATCTCCAACAAAGGCATACGGATAAGTATGGACAATTGTTCCGCTTCTATCAACCAATGCAAATTGAGAATCACTTATTTGTACAACAGCTTTTCCACCCTTAAAGTCCCTAGCTAATTCATACGAAAGAGGAATAACCTCCCTGCCCTGTTCGTCTAAATAACCGTATAAATATTTACCCTGTTGGTTTGTATCAGCGTATATAGCACGCCCTTCTTTGTATGTCCCAATATAGCTGTAGGGCTTGCTCGTTAGTACATTTCCTTTCTCATCAATAACATGAAATCCACGGTTATCTGTAACAGCGGCACGTCCTTCTGAAAATTCCGAAATGGTTCCGTATCTAGGTTTTACAACGAATGCTCCAGATGCATCAATTACCCCGAATACCCTCCCGACTCTCACAACGGCCAAGCCATTTGCTTGAAAACGAAGCGCATCATCGTATTGCGGCGGCAAAATAAACCGTCCCCCGCCATCGATATATCCCCATTTCTCACCTTGTAGTGTTTGAATGGAAACACGGTATAAGTAGGCCGCCCTCATGTTCGATAGTTCTTCCCTTAGCTGCGGCCATTCTCCTTTAAGCATAGGAGGAGCAGTTAAGCTTGTAGCAGTACCGGTTGATAGGAGGGCTTGATTCGGAATCTCTTTCATCTTTTCCTGATAGTATCTTGCAACCTTTTTTCGGTAGTATGGATACAGATCCGCTGCAGGCTCTAAACTGTTATTTCTCCACCTGTATACCCCAAGCTGATACATCTCTTCATTTTCACGCAGCCATAAGGCAATTTCATATTGTCCATCTAGGACCGGCATATCCTCAACCTCTATCCCGCTAAAATAGATACCCGGCCTTGTAATTTCTCGTACTCCGTTCTGCGTCCACTCATATATGGCAAGCTCTGACCAAGTCTCCCTTACCTGCCAGCCTGCAATAATATTCACCAGCCCTCTTCCTGTAACAGGAGCCGCATATAAATAGGAAATATCATAGCCGCGTCCTCGTATATGAGCAATTACCCTCCACCCCTGGTTAAACTGCTTCAGGGTTAAGAGATAGATCTCCCCATACCATCTGTAGGCACCAGTTATTTCATTTGCTCCGTCACCGTCTATGTCGGCCTCATAGATAACTGCATGATCGCCATCCATAAGCAAGCTTGCATGAACCGGTAAAAATGCTTGTAAAAGACTCGCGTATCCTCCCATGCGCTCCCCCCTATTTTCCTTATAAGTCTGAATGTTCGTGAGCTGCACTTATTGCATATAAATAATCCTCTTTTATAAGAGATAGACTAAACAGGGTACTTGTAATACTTTTACACGAAGCAAATTTACTTAGAATGAAAATACAGCAACACTTTCTTTTATTCCGATTCTTTTCAGTATATGATAGATACTGACACAATTTACGAAGGAGACTTATTTCCATGTCTAATTTAGAAAATAATGAGCAAGCAGTTCCAAAGAAAGTCAGTCTTCAAGAAGCGATGAAACAGATGCTCGCTAATAAGAAGCAAGGACAGACAGCTGGTAAAACAGACAATGGTCTTGTCAAAAATACAAAAGCAATGAAAAGCCAGCAGACGAAAAAACCAAACAATCAACGACGAAGAACAGGTGTATAATAGTTTTTTTGGGAATTTATTATTATAATATATTCAGTTCCTGAAAATATTGACGAGAACAGCACTTGTGAATACGTAAAAAACAAGGCTTTCAAATCGTTCGAAACAAATTGTGCTACAAGGAGGTTTAAAAGATGGAGCATAACACGTCTAACTTCATTCGAAATATTGTAAAAGAAGATCTAGAAACAGGTAAGCGCGATTATGTTATTACCCGCTTCCCGCCAGAGCCAAACGGCTACTTGCATATTGGTCATGCAAAATCGATTGTATTAAACTTTGAACTGGCAGATGAATTTAAAGGAAAAACAAATTTACGATTCGATGATACGAATCCTTTAAAGGAAGATGTCGAATATGTAAACTCCATTAAGGAAGACGTAACATGGCTCGGCTACGACTGGGACGGCTTATTCTTCGCTTCTGACTATTTTGAAGAAATGTATGAGCGCGCAGTCCTTCTCATTAAAAAGGGACTGGCTTATGTGGATGACCTATCAGCAGCGGAAATCCGTGAATACCGTGGTACTCTTACACAGCCTGGCAAGGAAAGTCCATTCCGTAATCGTTCTATCGAGGAAAATCTCGACCTATTTAACAAGATGCGCAACGGGGAATTTAAGGACGGCGAAAAGGTATTACGGGCGAAAATCGACATGACCTCACCTAATATCAATCTGCGCGACCCTGTTATTTACCGTATTGCTCATGCAACGCACCATAATACAGGCGATGCATGGTGCATCTATCCAATGTACGCATTCGCCCACCCTCTTGAGGATGCAATTGAGAATGTTACGCACTCTATTTGTACAACAGAGTTTGAAGATCAACGTCCTTTATACAATTGGATTATCGAGAATTGTGAAACAGAAAGCAAACCGCAGCAAATTGAATTTGGTCGCTTAAATCTCACAAACACTGTTATGAGCAAACGAAAGCTAAAGCAATTGGTAGATGAAGGTATAGTAGATGGCTGGGATGATCCACGTATGCCGACAATTTCCGGCTTGCGCCGAAAAGGCTACACACCGGAAGCTATTCGTACATTCTGCCGTGAAATTGGTGTCGCAAAGGCATTCAGCACAGTTAACTCGCAGATGCTGGAGCATTTTGTCCGCGAAGACTTAAAATTAAAAGCACCGCGCACAATGGGGATTGTCCGACCATTAAAGGTTGTTATTACAAACTATCCGGAAGGCGAAGTGGAATGGCTCGATGCGGAAATTAACCCAGAAAATCCTGAAATGGGTATAAGAAAAATTCCGTTCTCTCGTGAAATTTACATTGAGCAGGATGACTTTATGGAAAACCCGCCAGCAAAATATTTCCGTCTCTTCCCTGGCAATGAAGTACGCCTAAAGCATGCATACTTCATTAAATGCAATGATGTTGTGAAGGATGAAAATGGAAACGTGATTGAACTCCACTGTACGTATGATGTGGAAACAAAGAGCGGCAGCGGCTTTACAGGACGTAAGGTAAAAGGAACGATTCACTGGGTTGAAGCTTCCAAAGCGATATCAGCTGAATTCCGTTTATATGAGCCGCTTATTCTAGATGATCAAAAACAAGAAGAAGGTGAAACCTTCCTTGATCATATAAATCCAAATTCCTTAGAAATTCTACAAGGCTATATTGAGGAAAATATGAAGGATGTACAGCCTCAGGATAAATTCCAATTTTTCCGTCACGGTTACTTTAATGTAGACCCTAAACATACATCGAAGGATCATATAGTGTTTAACCAAATTGTTTCCTTGAAAAGCTCATTTAGAATATAATAAGTAGAAATGAGGCTGTGAAAAAATTCTCCACAGCCTCATTTTATGTTTATATACCTTATGCCACTAAATTTGCGCTTTTCAATACCTCTTCCAGCTTTAGAAGAGCTTCCGCCTCATCTTGTCCTTCCGCAGAAATCTTTACTTTCGCTCCTGCTGGAATCCCAAGAGCCATTACACCCATAATCGATTTCAAGTTTACTATTTTCCCGTTGTACTCCAGTGTAATTTCAGATGCGCATTTACTCGCCTGGCTCACTAATACAGTTGCAGGTCGTGCGTGAATCCCTGCCTCCTCAATCACTGTAAATGTTTTTTCAACCATAATCAATCTCCTGACTATTTATATTTATACCCGATCCTTAGAGGTTGCAACATACTCATACAACTCTACAAATTCCATTGCTAAATCCTTTATCATAATCGCATTCATTAAATGGTCTTGAGCATGAACCATTAAAAGAGAAATCTCGTTCTTTTCTCCTCTAATTTCACCTTGGATTAAAGAAGTTTGTATATGATGAGCCTGATTTAATGCCTCGCCAGCCTCTTGAATCTTTTCTCTTGCAGTTGCAAAATCCCCTTGCTTTGCTGCTGCAAGAGCCTCCATTGCTGAGCTTTTACCATTTCCCCCATGAAGGATAATTTGAAAGACAACTTCTTCTGAATTTCCCACAACCTTTTCCTCCTTTGAACTATGAGCAAACTCGCTTATTCTATTTTAGCTGTTAATTGCTCTGCAAACTTCACTACTTCTTCCCCATTGCACATTCCATAGTGAACAGGATTAATTACATCAACTGGAACCCCCTTCTGTTGCCCTAGCTGTTTCAGCTGTGGCAGCAAGAAACGCACTTGCGGACCTAGCAATAACACGTCAGCACTATCAATATGATTTTTCACTACATCCCCTGGAACTGCCCAGATTTTATACGACTTCCCTTGCGCCTCTGCACTTTTCTCCATTTTCGTTACTAATAAGCTAGTCGACATTCCTGCTGCACAACATAATAAAATATTCATATAAGGATTCCTCCATTTATTTAATAATTGAGATGAAATTGTGTTTTTTTGATGATTTCATTCTATTATAAAAACGCTTACAATTAAACATATGCTTTTTCCGTTATGTAACGGAAAGTTTAAATACAAGATAACTACTGTCTGGAAACTTATACCTTCCTGCAGTGGTACAAAAAGGCTGGTCCTGGTACAATTTGATTCGTACCGGAACCAGCCTCTCTATTATGCTTCAACCTTTGCAAAAAATTGTGGTAAATAATCTTTATGTGCTTCTAGCATTTCATCCAAGATTTTTTTACCAACCTTATCGGAAGGAACAAGCGGGTTAATTGTCATAGCAAGTAAAGCTGTATCATAGCTGCCTGTTACAGCTGCTTCGGCAGCTACACGTTCAAAGGACTTGATTTGCTGTACGAGTCCTCGGACTGCAACTGGTAAATCTCCGCTAATGATTGGCTTTGGACCTTCTTTTGTAATTACACAGCTCACCTCAACAGCAGAGTCATGTGGAATGCTTGCAATCGCACCGTTATTAATCGTATTAACCGGTTGAATATCACGTTTATCATTATAGATAGAAGAAATTAGACGAACAGCTGCATCGCTATAGTAAGCCCCGCCGCGTTGCTCTAATTGAGGCGGCTTCACAGCCAAATTAGGATCTTTGTACAGCTCAAATAATTCATCCTCAAGCTTCTTGACCACTTCTGCTCTTGTTGTACCCTCTTTAAAGTTTTTCAGCTCTTTTTGAAGCATTTCATCTTTTTTGTAGTAGTACAAATGATATGGACAAGTTAAAGCGTTGAGCGCTCGAATGAATTCCGGTTCCCATCCTTGTCCTTCTACATTTTTAACAAAGCTGCTGTTTTCTGGATTTGATAGCATTTCAATCACTTTATCTTTTACACTTACTCCATCTACATACACATCTAATCCGTATACCATATGGTTTAGACCGGCGAAATCAATACGAATGCGGGAATGCTCCACATCTAGCAGCTTTGCAATCCCCATTTCAATTCCAATCGGAACATTACATAAACCAACGATTTTCCTATGATCTGTATAACGAAGAACAGCCTCTGTTACCATACCAGCCGGGTTTGTGAAGTTAATTAACCAAGCATTTGGACATAATTCCTTAATATCCTTTACAATATCCAAGATAACTGGAATTGTGCGTAATCCTTTAAATAGTCCACCTGGACCATTTGTCTCTTGTCCTAATACTCCATGGCTTAAAGGAATTCTTTCATCCTTCGCACGAGCATCAAGTAATCCTACACGAAACTGAGTTGTAACAAAGTCTGCATTAGGCAGGGCCTCTCTTCGATTTAACGTTAAATGTACCTCGATATCTAGACCTGCTTTTTCAATCATACGCTTAGCAAGGTTTCCTACAATTTCTAACTTTTCTTTTCCTTCTTCTACGTCTACTAACCATAATTCACGTACAGGCAGTTCCTCATAGCGTTTAATAAAACCTTCTACTAATTCCGGTGTATAGCTTGATCCTCCGCCAATCGTTACAATTTTGATACCTTGTTTCAATGGATTGTTTTCCATAGTAATCCTCCTCTTTAAATAAGTGGTATGTATATGGTGATTCCAACCAGTTTATGCGTTATAACACCGGGAAGAGCCCTAGCTATGAGCACATCCCGGAGAAAACATGTTACTCAAATCGTCTTCGTCTACATTCATAGCTAAATTGCTCAAACACTGACACCTTGGGGTAACTTTATTAGCTCATACATATCTACCATCTCTGTTGCTAGATCCTTCATTGTGATCGCATTCATTAAATGGTCTTGCGCATGAATCATAAGAAGAGAAATTTCTGTCTTCTCCCCGCGAATCTCCCTTTGAATTAAGGATGTTTGGAAATGATGAGCCCCATTGAGCTCCTCTCCAGCTTCCTTCAGCTTCTCTCTTGCTTCTGCAAAATTACCCTGTTTCGCCGCTGCGATAGCTTCCATTGAGGAGCTTCTTCCATTTCCGGCATGAAGGATGATTTGAAAAATCACTTCTTCTAAGTTGTTCATGATATATTCCTCCTTTATGAAATCAATTTGACACAGATAAAATGTATGTCAGGCAGATTGTCTCCTGCCTGATATAGACAAATTGTTTGAAAAGAGCTTATGCAATCTTATTACCTGTTGCATCACTTCCGCCTTCTTCAACGAAATTCTTCTTATCCCACATTTTGAAGAATGGATAGTACATACAAAACGCAATCGCGATATTTACCAGCTGCATCACAGCCCCGGAAATTTTCCCGCCTGTAGCTAAATATCCTGATAGAAGCGGCGGCATTGTCCAAGGCACTGCAATTCCCGCTGTTTTAGCAACTAAGCCCGTTGACATTCCAATATATGTTGCGATCACTGTAAGAATTGGTGTTAAGACGAACGGGATAATCAGCATAGGGTTCATAACAATCGGCATACCAAAGATAATCGGTTCATTGATATTAAAAATAGCGGGTCCAATTGCTAATTTTCCTAATTGCTTTCCTTGCGTACTTCTAGAACGTAGAACCATAGCTACTACAAGCGCCAAAGTAGCACCGCTTCCACCAATGTTAATAAAGTTATCAAAAAATTGCTGTGTTACAATATTCGGTAATGCCTCATGATTTTGGAAGGCTAAACGGTTTTCATCCATTGCGCCATACCAAATCGGTGCCATTACACCACTTACAATGTTAGATCCGTGCAAGCCGCAAGACCATAACAATACAACAACTAGCTCAGCAACAATACTTCCACCTAATGTTCCACCTAGGATACCAAGCGGCTTTCCTAATACTTCTCCAATAATATTGTGTAAGCTTTGAAAATCTGTTTGTTCAACAAGTAAACGTAGTACCCAAATCAATGTAATAACTGCAAATCCAGGAATGAGTGCGGCAAATGATTTTCCTACAGATGGCGGTACTCCATCTGGCATTTTAATGATGATATCCTTTTGAATAATCCAACGATAAATCTCAGTAGAAAGCATTGCGATAAGCATTGCAACGAATAACCCTTTACTTCCCATTAAAGCAGTAGGAATTCCACCATCTACCAAAATAGCTTCCTTTGCTCCCTCTGCAAGGAAGGATACTTTGTACGGCGTTGCCAGTAAGAAAGCAGCAACAGAAATAGCTCCTGCTGATAGTGCGTCTACTCCATATTTTTCAGCTAATCGATAGGCAATCCCAAATGCGGCAATAAGCGCCATAATGTCGAATGTTGCTCCTACAGGATATGAAAGCTTCGTTGCCCATTGATCTCCAAATATTCCTGCCATAAATTCGTTATAGCCTGGTATCGGCAAGTTCGCCAGAATTAAGAAAACAGAACCGATGATGATAAGGGGCATAGAGAGTACAATTCCATCGCGCAGGGCTTGTAAATGACGTTGCCCTGCGATACGACCAGCGATTGGCATAACCTTATTTTCTAATACATCTGTAAATTTGCTCACAGCATTCACGCTCCTATTTAGAAACTAATTGTTCTGCAAATTTCACTACCTCTGCACCGTTACAAGTTCCATAGTGAACTGAGTTAATCACATCAACCGGAATACTTTTCTCTTCTCCTAATTTTTTTAATTGAGGAAGCATATAGCGTACTTGCGGGCCTAACAACAAAATGTCTGCTTGATCAACATGATTTCGTACGGAGTCACCTGAAACAGCCCAGATCTTATACTCTTTACCTTGCTCTTGTGCACTTTTCTCCATTTTTGTAACTAGTAAACTTGTAGACATTCCTGCAGCGCAGCATAATAAAATATTCATGTAAAATTCCTCCTTGGCTATATTCTACTTTTTGTAATCATGTATGAAAGCGTTTCCTTTTCATGTCTTTATATTAACTTGAGAGCGATTTCAACTACACATAACCTTTTTCCGTTACACAACGGAAAAAGATAATAGAATCTTTAGACTATTTATTAGGTTAAATGGTACTAACTAGAACTATAAAACTGTTCACTGTATAAGCACTGATGCCCTATCTATCCCTGGAAACATGCAAGTACAACTCCCCCACTTACCCTTCCTCACTATAAGCAGTCCTCGGATTGATAAGAAAACTCGCCGATTGGCGAGCCCTGCTCTTGGGCGAAGACAGAGGCTTAGTTGCACTTATACTTTATTCCTAAAATTCCCCACTACGTCGAATGAACTTCTAGCTAGGAATTTATACTTTCTTGAAGTGCAAAAGAATATTCTTTGTAGAAGAAGGCTGGGTCACATAACTCTCCGCAATAAAAAAATCCTCCGCTACAATCGTTCATAGCAGAGGAATATTCCATAACTATTATCTTTTCCCTAAAAACACGCGAGTAAATTCGTTATAGTTCTTACATTTCAATAATTGCTGCACCAAACTCTGATCCTCTACTACCTTTCCTAGCAAATTATACATTTTTTGCAGGTCTGTTGTGCTGTTTTTTTCTACACTTAACAAACAGACAAACTGGACCTGTTTGTCCTTCCACAATATAGGTCTTTGTAACGTACAAATAGACCAAAAGGTAGTATCTGTCTCCGGCATAATAGGATGAGGGATAGCTACTAAATTACCAAAGCTAGTAGGTGACATAGCTTCCCTTTGAAATACAGAATCTATAAATCCCTCTTTAACAAGCCCCTGCTTCTGGAGATTATCCCCTAAAAACCGCAACACTTCTTCCTTTGTTTCAAACCTTTGTTGAAGGAACACCAATTCTTCTCTTGTGTATTCCAGTGTTTCATTAGAATGATCTAGCATAGTATGTTCAATCTTTTGAATATCATTTCCATCTAGAATGGTATTCACTTCAATGACTGGAATAGGCAAGGAGTCGGAGATTGGAATCGTACTAATGATAAAATCAAGTGTATGCATAGGTACCTGATGAAGCTTATAGTATTCCGTTGTTCCTGCTATTTCCATCCTTGAACCAAACTTGGATTGCAGCTTATAGTATACGAGCTTGGCACTTCCTACACCCGAAGCACAGACAATCATACATCTCTTTGGCTGATGCAGCATCTTTTTCCGCTCTATAGCTGCTCCTATGTGAAGGGCAAGATAACCGATTTCATTTTCATCTATTTTAATTTCTAATTCTTTTTCTAAAATCATTCCAGCAAGGATTGCTGCCTCAAAAGCGAGTGGATAATTTGTTTTTATCGCTGCAAGCATAGGGTTTCGTAAATTCATTCCGTATCGGTATCGATTCATTGCTGGCTTTAGGTGCAGACTAATTCCGAAAATAAGCTCTTTATCATACCTAATTCCTAAATTTAATTTACTCTCAATCCCCTCTAGAACCTTGAGTGTAAGAGGATAGATTTCCTTGTCCATTAACACTTGGAGGTTTTCTTCATCCATGTCTGTATGGGTGACTAGCTTTGTCCCTAACAAATGCATGGCAATATACGCAACCTCTGTTTGCGGAAACGATATTTGCAGGCTCTGTTCAATGGCTTCAACAATTTCTAATGCTGCTTTATATTCATATTGTTTAATAATGTGAACTAGTTCATTTCCATAGATAGATACATGATTACTACTTCTAATACGTTTACAAGCAATTGCAATATGAACAATAAGATTATTAAGTGCTACATCAGAGAGTGTGATTCCGTACTCTTTAATTTGTCCTAGGATGATATTTCGGATTATTATTATTTCTTCTTTTGCAATAATAGAAAGCTGCTCATTAATCTTATTTAGCTCTCTTGCCTTCTGATTAAATATATACTCCGACATACAAAAGCGGAGCTTAATTTCTTCCCCTTTTAGTTTTAGTCCATAATTGGGGCGCTTTTCTAAAACAATTCCGTATTGCTGCAAGATCTTTTTTACATCCCGTAAATCATTTTGAACAGTCGATTTACTAATGTATAATTCATCTGCTAAATCTTCAAGCTTCATATACTCATTTGTAAGCAGCAAACGCTGCAAGAGATACTGAACACGCGCTTCCTGTGTGTCTGGGATCCCACCTTGCTGCATTGATTCATCTCGGAACATTTCTTGCAGCAGCCTGTGGAAAGCCTGATCATCCCAAACCTCTAGTTCATAGCCAGTCCCTCTTATTGATTTAACCCCAGCACCATGCTTAGAAAGCAATGTATCCAATTCCTTCATATCATTTCTGGCAGTCCGGGAGGTAACTCGATTTATGTTTGCCAAGTATTCACCTGTCACAATGGATGAAGCAGACTTCGCAGCTACTAATTCACGCAGAATCGTAGCTATTCGGGAATTACACATCATGATCACCTTCTCCCTGGATATATAATTTTTCCTTTTGATATTATGCTCAGAGCTTATTTTGCTAAAGATAAACACGACTTCAAAATTACATCCATCTACAAATAAAAAACCTAAATTACTAGAAAGTAAGAAAATAACCGTCCTACTGTTCCAGCAATTTAGGTTTTGCCTGCTTAACCAGTAACAATCCTAAGTTTTCCTCACGTTCATTTTGCATTCAAAAATTAACATGAATTTTAAAAACTGTCAACGCTTTCAAAGTGATTGGGTCAGCTTTTCAGAATATCTTAGCTTTTCTTTATAAGGGATTGCACTCTGGCCGTTAGCCTTATGCTATGTCTGGATAAACAGCTACCGCTCCTTATCGGCGTTCTCAACCATTCTAATAAACACTGTACATTTTTTAAATACCGTTTTTATTAAATTATACACTGACAATATTTTTATTGTACACTAATACTATTTGCATTTATACTTATTTTTTCCGTTACACCTCACACCACGAAAAGAGGATAAGCGTTTCTTCCCTGTATGGAATATGAAGACGGATCATAAGAGCCAGACAGTGTTCACAAAATTATATTGTCTTATTAAATACAAAAAGGAATCAAACTGATTCCTTTTTGTTGTTTTCATATAAAAAATTCCTACGATCCATCGCTGGAGGAAACGGAAGAGGTTGTGGAAATAACAGCAACATACGAAACCATCGCTGCCTGCTGTGCTTGAACAATGGCTTCAATTGCCGTATATAACCCTGTTTCAAGCATACGTGAATCTGATATTTTATCACTCACAAGAAAGTTTACAGCCATCATGAAGTTTACATCTCGATAAGCTTTAAATCGTTTTTCATGATTTAAATGCTCCATAGCTTTACCAACCTCTTCTATGACCTCCGTGCCGTCCTCTAATAGCGCGAGTAAGCCTATCGTAGAATAATGCATCTTCTTTACCTTCTGCCCCGATTGCTTCAGGGCTTGCAGTAATACCGCGCAGCGTCCAATCAAAATATCCTGCTCTACTTCACGATGCAAGGAGAGAATATGGCTTAGAAATTGCAAATCATTTCCCTTTGAAAAGCCTGCCCTACTTAGCTTTTCATAGAAGTCCTCCATCCGTTCAAGCAGGAGCTCTACAGGTTCCTCATGCTTTCCGAGAAGCACCGCCAATGGATAGTCACTGCTTGATGTTAGAAACTTATGCTTTGCCTTCATTCCTTTATATATAGTTAACGACCGTGTAAGAATCTCCCCATACTCCTCTCGATTAGACAACATTGCTGCCGCTGCAATATAAGTGAAGATTCCTCTCGAAAAGCCGCCAGCTACAAGCTTGTCATACAGTTCTAGCAGTCTATGAAATGCTTCAATCGGCTGCTCAAAACGTACATCAAGCATAGCTGCTATTGTAAAACGTGAATACGATTTCAGCGATGAGAAGAAACCAGCCTGCGCTTTCACATATTGACTCAGCTCGAAAAACTGCGGGAAGTGAAACGGCTTATCATTTACAACATACATAGACGCAACAATCATTAATGTGCGTTTATCATTAATCTTCCATCTTAGCTTTTCTTTCAATTGTTCATATATATGCTTATATTCATCTAGTTTCTCCTGTACCACTGTCATCGTAATCCCCTCCCGTTCTCACAATAGCTCTTACTCATACATTCGCAACAGGAGGGGCATATTCCTTGCTTACCTTCTATATTCTCTTAAAACCTGAGGATTCCCTAATAATTAATTCATCCTTCAATACAAACTTTTTCTTCTGTAACGTTTCTCCGTTCATCAGATTTAGTAATAAATCCATGGCCTTTTTTCCAATTTCATACTTTGGCTGGTCAATCGTTGTTATGTTAGGTTCGAATACGGAAGTCATCTTAATATTATCAAAGCCTACCACTGCTATATCCTCCGGTACACGCAATCCCTTATCTTTTATGGCTTTAATTGCTCCTATCGCCATTAAGTCATTAAAGACAAAAACGGCAGTAGGCGGAACCTCTAGCTCAAGCAAATGCAGCATTTGATTGTAACCTGACTCAAGGCTAAAATCGCCTTCCTTAATGTACAGAGGCTCAATGTGCAATTGGTGACTGATCATAGCTTGTTCATAGCCCTTCAGTCGATCCCGGCTTAATATAACATTCATAGGTCCCGCTATATGCGCAATTCTAGTATGGCCCAGCTGGATAAAATGTTCAGTTGCTTTTCTAGCTGCGCTAATATTATCGATAGACACAGTCGGAACATCCAGTTCATCAATATACTCACAGGCGAGCACCACTGGAAATTGATTTGCAATCTCTTCTAAACGTGTTCGATCCATTCTGGCTGTTAATAAAATCATGCCATCCGCTTGCTGCTGAAGTAACAACTCAATATATTCATGTTCCCTGTTGATATTGTTCTCTGTATCCCCTAAAATCACCCGATAGCCACTTTCAAGTGCTATATGCTCAATTCCTCTAAGCACTTCGGAAAAGAAAGGACTTGTGACGTCTGGAATGACAACTAAAACTGTTTTTGTTTCTTTTGTCCTAAATTGTCTGGCAACCATGTTCGGCTGATAATTCAGCTCTTTAATAGCCTCCAACACCTTTTCTCTTGTATCCTTACTTACCTTATCCGGTTTTCTGAGAACCCGGGAAACAGTTGCTGTAGATACATTTGCACGCTTTGCCACATCAATCATTTTCATCATCTATATTCACTCTTCCTCTTGATGTAATCGATTACAAAGAAATTTATAATAAATAATTATCTATTTAACACAAGTAGCTTAAATAGAAAGATACTTCTTATATGATAACGGATAATGACTAAAAGAATCAACTACCCTATAGATTCTTAAAATACCTAACATACAGTTCTTCCTCATAAAACAACAATACCGAGCATATCTACAAAATATGCTCGGTATCTCTCAAATATCTCAGCAAGCCTTCTTTATCTTTTCAGATCAAGCTGATTGCTTATACTGCTCAAATTTTTCCTCCGTCTCCCTACCTGGCTTTGGAGTTAATAGGCTTACTACATAGATAGCAAGTAGGTTTGCAGCAAATCCTGGAAGCATTTCATAAAGTGTGTCCTTCAAAACGGGAATGCTTGTCCAGATGATAACAGTAATTGCCCCGGCAAGCATTCCCGCTAAAGCTCCCCAGCGGTTCATCCGCTTCCAGTATAGGCTCAATAAAATAACCGGCCCAAACGAGGCCCCAAATCCAGCCCATGCATATCCTACCAATGATAGAATTGTACCTGTTTTACCGTAAGCAAGCACTACAGCAACAATTGAAACAAGCAAAACAGCAAGACGGCCGACTAGTATAAGCTCCTTCTCTGTTGCAGAGCGTCTAAAAAACGTCTTATATAAATCTTCAGTCAACGCACTTGAAGTAACAAGAAGCTGTGAAGAAATTGTGCTCATAATTGCCGCCAGAAGTGCCGCCAGCAAAAATCCAGTAATAATAGGATGGAATAAGATTTCACTTAATTCAATAAATACTGTCTCTGGGTTTGCTAAGTTCAACCCTTGCTTAGAGTAATAAGCAATTCCTACAAACCCTGTAAGCATAGCGCCGCCTACAGAAAAGATCATCCATCCCATCCCGATGCCGCGTGCTTTTTTAATTTCCTTCACAGAAGAAATAGCCATAAATCGGACAATAATATGCGGCTGGCCGAAATAACCAAGACCCCAAGCAAATAAAGAAATAATCCCTAAGAGACTTGTCCCTTTAAACAGATCAAACAAGGTAGGATCAATAGTTTTAATCTCAGTAAACGCTGATCCAATTCCGCCAGCATGCATAACGGTCACTAAAGGAACCATAATAAGAGCAACTACCATAATTAATCCCTGAACAAAGTCTGTCCAGCTTACCGCAAGAAACCCGCCGAACAATGTATAAAAAACAACAACACCTGCAACGATCCAAAGACCGATGTGGTAGTCCAAACCAAATGTGTTTTCAAACAAGACCCCGCCGGATACCATTCCAGAGGATACATAAAATGTAAAGAATACCATAATAATAAGTCCAGAAATTAAACGTAGCATCTTAGAAGCATCACCAAAACGATTCTCTAAAAAAGCTGGAATAGTCATAGAATTATTTGCAACTTCGGTATAGCTTCTTAATCGCGGCGCAACATACAGCCAGTTCGCAAAAGCACCTAATGTAAGACCAATCGCGATCCAAGACGCACTAATTCCTTGAACAAACATGGCTCCTGGAAGCCCCATCAATAACCATCCACTCATATCGGCTGCCCCTGCGCTGATTGCAGTAACTGCCGGACCAACCGTTCTTCCGCCTAGCATATAATCAGACAAACTAGACGTACGCTTGTAAGCATAGTAACCTATAATGAGCATGCCTAACATGTATACACCAATAGAAGCTAATAACTCAACCTTCATCTATATTTCCCCCTTTCACCTTTTCTAATATAATGGTTTGTCCTGAATATCGCAATAATTTATACATAATATACTCTATTGTTTTCCCTAGAAACACTGCGTATTGAAGACTAATAAGAAACTATTCCCATCAAGTTCAAAGCACCTCTTTATGGGGAAATTTTGCAGATTTTAATTATAATGAAGTACGAGGTTACAAATGATGGAATAACCTTAAAATATAAAGAAAAACCGCCGATTGGCGAGCCCTGACCTTGGATGAAGACAGAGGTGTAGTTGCACTTACACTGTACTCCTAAAATTTCCGACTACGCTGAATTCATCTCCAACTGGAAATTTATACTCTCTTCCAATGTAAAAAACCTTGAATGTATATGCATCCAAGGTCTCTTTGTAATTATTTATTTAATTGTATAAATATTACTCAAATAGCTTTTTAATCCTTCCCATTGGCCCCTGACCCATTTCCTTTTTACCTTTGATTACATTTGTATACAAAGCGTCAATGAGGCTTAACTGAACAATTCTGGAAAAGACATCCTCAGAGCGCATTTCAACTCCATTAGAAACTGTACGCAAAAGGACATCTGCTTTCTTATTGAGAGAGGATTTTGTCAAATTAGTAATGACAATTGTCTTAGCCCCTGCTTCTTTTGCCGCCTCACAAACTTGGACCGTATCTGTATTGGCACCTGAATCTGAAATAATGACTGCTACATCCTTTTCGGTAAGCTGTGATGCCGCTCGCAGCTGTAGATATGGATCCGTATAGGCTACCGTAGTGATTCCTGAACCAATAAATTTATGATGGGCATCAAGCGCTACGATTCCTGAGCCGCCTATCCCGTAAAATTCAACCCGTTCTGCCTGTAATATAGCTTTTACCGCCTTTTTGATTAGGGAAAAATCCATCATCTGAATCGTATCTTTAAAGGTCCGAATACTGGTATTAAAGATTTTTTCCGTAACGGCCCTTTCATTATCATGCTCTTGAATCTTTTCCTGAACCATTTCTCGAATCGGCAAGGCAACTTCAGAAGCCAATACAATTTTCATGGCTTGATATCCTTTAAAACCCATTCTTTGGCAAAAGCGAAAAACAGTTGAAGTTGCTACACCAATATCCTCAGAAACCTGTGTAATCGTTTGATGCATGATTTTCTCTGGAAACTGCAAAATATAATCAGCAACTTTTTTTTCTGTTTCACTAAGCTCCGGGTAAAAGGACTGGATTCTAGTGAAACACTGTTGAGGCTGTTCCATTTTTTTCACCCCTTTCCCACAGCATCTTACTCTATATTATAACTAAAATCCTTTAACAAAGAAATTTTTTTCTTGGAAACGATTGCACAAGGAATTTTTTTTCGTATAATGAACATATCAGAAAAATTTTTCTCCTCGGCTCGAGGAGAAACCGAAACAAATACGCTTATGGCTGTATGAAGAATCGGAAGGGGGATTGGAGTGGAGCACTTAGAGGCCCTAATGCAGTAACACTCTATAAGATATCGGAGGACTTACCATGTCCGAATTTATACCTATTCTAGCCACTGCCGCTGGGGTATCATTACTTCTATTCTTAGTTATTCGAACGAAGCTTCACGCGTTTGTCGCACTTCTTCTTGTTAGTTTGCTTGTTGGAGTAGCTGCAGGAATGCCTTTACATAAGGTTATTGCTTCCATGCAACAAGGTATGGGTGAAACACTCGGTTTTGTAGCAGTTGTCGTTGGTCTAGGGGCTATGTTTGGCCAAATGCTTGAGGTATCAGGCGGAGCAGAGCGTCTTGCCAAAACTCTGATAAAAAAGTTTGGAGAAGACAAAATTCCTTGGGCATTAGGTTTTACAGGGTTTCTCGTAGGGATTCCCGTCTTTTTTGATGTCGGCTTTGTTGTTTTAGTCCCCATTGTTTACCGCCTGGCAAGGAAAACCGGACGCTCCCTTCTCTATTATGGTATTCCGCTGTTTGCCGGCCTGGCTATTACCCATAGCTTCATTCCACCAACTCCCGGTCCCATTGTTGTTGCCAATTTAATTGGTGCCGATCTTGGATGGGTCATTTTATTTGGAACCATCGCAGGCTTGCCGGCGATGATAATAGCAGGACCATTATTTGGAAAATACATTGCAAAAAAAATACATGTGGCTGTTCCGCGCTATATAAATGTAGAGGAAATTGAAGATGATCAAGAACTGCCAAGCTTTGGACTCATTGCAAATATTATTTTAGTGCCATTACTTTTGATTCTTTTGAATACAGTTTCAAAGGTTGTCTTGCAAGAAGGAAATATTATCCGCACATTCCTTGCATTCTTAGGCCACCCATTTGTCTCTCTGCTTATTTCAACAATCCTTGTATTTTACTTTTTAGGTGTTAAACGCGGATATTCAAAGCAAGAGGTACAAATGATTGCCAGCAAAGCCCTGGAGCCGGCAGGCATGATTATTCTTGTCACAGGTGCTGGCGGTGTATTTAAGCAGGTTCTAATGGATTCTGGCGTAGGAAAGATATTAGCTAATTCAATGGAACATTCTTCTCTTCCGCCCATTGTCCTTGCATTTCTAATAGCATCCGCTGTAAGAATTGCCCAGGGCTCTGCAACAGTTGCCATGGTAACATCCGGCAGCTTATTATCTCCCTTTATAATCAATCTTGGTTTAGAAGGACCCATTCTAGGATTAATTGCGATTTCCATAGCGGCCGGTGCCACCATTGCATCTCATGTAAACGATTCCGGCTTTTGGCTTATCAATCGATATTTTGGATTGGATGTAAAAGATACCCTTCGCTCTTGGACAATCATGGAAACATTAAGCTCCCTCACAGCATTTGTAGTTGTATTTTTGATTAGTTTATTTATTACTTAACAATTTGAATGTAGCAAAAGGCCTCTAACCTTGTATAGATGATCTATGCTACATAGATAGGAGACTATAATGATGAAGCAAACTGGATATATGTTAGGTGTTGATATTGGAACAACAAGCACGAAAGCGGTCCTTTTCTCAAAGGACGGCACAGTAATTACCCACCACACAGTTGAATATCCCTTATTAACTCCAACGCCTTTAACTGCTGAGCAAAACCCTGGAGAAATTTACGAAGCAGTACTAGCAACGATTAAAGAAGCGATTGGAAAAAGCTCCATTCAACCGGAGGATCTCCTTTGCGTTTCATTCAGCTCAGCTATGCACAGTGTCATTGCAATTGATGAATCAGGAAAGCCTCTTACAAATTGTATCACTTGGGCGGATAACAGAAGCACAAAGTGGGCAGAAGCGATTAAAGAGAAGTGGAATGGTCATAGCATTTACATGCGTACGGGAACACCGATTCACCCGATGTCGCCGTTATGCAAAATCCGCTGGATGAAGGAAGAAAAACCAGAGATTTTCGCAAATTCTGTTAAGTTTATTTCCATTAAAGAGTATGTATTTTATCAACTGTTTAAAGAATTTGTAGTCGATCACTCCATCGCTTCAGCAACTGGGATGATGAACTTACACAACCTGGATTGGGATGAGGAAGCACTTGAGGTGGCCGGCATTACAAGAGATCACCTATCTAAGCTCGCTCCTACCACTCACTACTTGCAGGGACTTAACGAAGATATCGCAAAGGAATTAGGAATTCTTCCTTCTACTCCTTTTGTCCTTGGCGCAAATGATGGTGTGCTATCCAATCTTGGTGTAAACGCTATTGATCCTGGAGTTGTAGCTGTAACAATTGGGACAAGCGGAGCGATTCGTACCGTAACAGACCGGCCTGTTACAGATCCAAAAGGACGCATCTTCTGTTATGCCTTAACCGAAGACCACTGGGTCATTGGCGGCCCTGTAAACAATGGCGGCATGACATTCCGCTGGGTGCGGGATACAATCGCCGCAGCTGAGGTGGAAACAGCTAAAAGCTTAGGGGTTGATCCATACGAAGTACTCACTAGAATTGCAGCACGTGTTTCTCCCGGTGCAGATGGATTGCTATTCCACCCTTATTTAGCTGGAGAACGCGCACCGTTGTGGAATGCCAATGCTAGAGGCTCCTTCTTTGGTCTAACCTTACATCACAAAAAAGAACATATGATTCGTGCTGTATTAGAAGGTGTAATTTTCAACCTATATAGCGTTTTGCTCGCACTTGAGGAGCAGATTGGTGCGCCGACGAAGGTACAAGCAACCGGCGGCTTTGCACGCTCAGAGCTATGGCGCCAAATGATGGCAGATATTTTCGATCAAGAAGTGACCGTTCCAGAAAGCTTTGAAAGTTCTTGCCTTGGTGCAGCTATTCTTGGCCTATATGCCTTAAAAGAAATTGACTCACTTCGTGTTGTTTCCAACATGGTAGGAGCTACCCATACACATCGTCCGATAAAAGAGCATGTTGAAGTATATCGTGAATTAGTTCCTATTTTCCTGCGTGTTTCCCGTAAGCTGAATGAAGAATACAATGCCATTGCAGACTTTCAAAGAAAAACATTAGGTTAATTAAAAAGACATAAAAGAGTTGGTTTGAATTTTGAACCAACTCTTTTTCATTTTCCAAATAAAGAAAACTCGCCGATTGACGAGCCCTACTTATACTGTATTCTTAAAATTTCTGGCTACGTCAAATTCGCGTCTCGCTGGAAATTTATACTTTCTTACAGTGTAAAAAGAAACAGACTGCGGAGAATATCTTCCCCACAGTCTGGACTGCTAGAATTAGCAAAAGCTAGCTAATTAAAGTTTAATGGATTGTAGATTTAATCCTTCTCTAATGGACTTCAACGTTAATTCGTTGGACCATTCTGGTCTATCAGGGTAAGCGAATACTGAGTTTGTCACAATGCCATCGAACTTCATTTCTCTTAATTGTCGATATAATGCTTCAAAGTTAATTTCACCTTCACCAGGGTTCAAATGCTGGTGAATTGTTACGTTTGCATTCGGAGGATTCACAATATATCGTAATCCGAATCCTGCTTTATGATTCAAAGTATCAGCAATTAGAACATGAGCAAGTAAATCTCCTGCTTCTTCTAAGTGTTTTGCTACATCGCCAATACCATCGTCATAGAAGAAAGCATGTGCAACAGAGTATACCAGTTTAATCCAGTCTTTATCCAGTGCACGAATCATTCGAATTGCTTCTGTATTCAACTCAATAAAATCGTTAGGGTGGGATTGTAAATTAAGCTTGATGCCTTCTCTTTCAAAAATTGGCATTAGCTCTTCCATTGATTTCACAAAAGCAGCTTCACTTTCAACCGGACGGCTTTTGTCGCCGGCAAATTCGCTGTTCATTAAATCTACTCCTAGGTCAGAAGTGATTTCAATACAACGTTTCCAGTTTCTTACTGCAGCCTGACGCTCTTCTTCATTTGGTGAAGACCATTGTTGAACAGGAAGTACAGAAGAGATTTTAACGCCAGCATCTGAACAATATTTTTTTAAATCTTTGATCAGCTGTCTATCAACCTTTGGATACTCATAAAACCAAATGAAATCTTTACGCGGAGAGAACTCCACATATTCATACCCTAATCGAGCAACTGTCTCAATTGTATCTTTTAAATTTGTATTATCACGATAATGTGACGGATCGTATGCTAAACGCATTGTAAATTTCCCCTTTCTTTAACTGTTTTGATGTAATTGCTATCTTTATCTGTTCAGACTCGGAACTTCATAAGTATGTTCCCTTTTTCTCCAAATAAGAACTAGAGTAGTAGCCAATAATCCTAATGCTCCCGCAAAATAAAAGCCTGCCTCAATTCCTAGCATGGAGTTTAATATCCCTGCAAAAAACGGTCCGCCAAAGATGCCAAGTGCGTATAATGCTTGATATCCTCCTATAGCAGTGGCTCGTTTTTCAAGCGGGATTGATTCAACGGCCATTCCCAGAAACAGAGGGAAAAGCAGCCCCAGGGAGAAGCCATTAAAGCCTTGAATCACACATAGTAATACTTTTGTCTGAACAAAAGGTGTTATAAGTGTAAAGCAGGTTGTGAAAAAGAAAGCTATCTCTAAAGATCTCCACTTACCAAGAAGAGGCACAAGCACCTTTCCCATAAATAAGGTGGCGATAGCATGAGGAATCATAAATGAAAACACAATCATGCTAATATCACTCGTCTTCAGCCCAACACTCAATGCATAGGCAGGTATGAATCCAAACATTGTTGTAAAAATAATACTGTGGGCCAAAATAGATAAGAAGGAAATCTTGAGCAATAACGGTTCCCGCATAACGGACATTAAATCCTTTAGCTTGATTGGAGCCTTTGTCACTTCCTCTTTTTTCTCAAAAATAAGTAATGAGAGCACTAAACCTGCAATACCAATTACCCCGCCTATCCAAAAAGGAGCGTGCCACCCCCATTCATCTACAACATAACCGCTTAAACTCATACCAAGCAGCTGTGCTAAAACGACAATGAATGAGATACTGCCCATCGCACGATGAACCTCGTGACTGGCAAAGTAAGTCGGATATAGTGCGGTAAAAGCAACCCATGTCGCAGCTGCAAGTCCGGCAAGCGAACGAGCTGCAAGTGTCCAGCCTAAGCTATCAGTGAGAGCGAACGCGAAACAACTACACGCGCTCACTACCATTCCAAAAATCATAAATGGTTTTCTTAGCTTAGTGAGATCTGAAAAAATCCCGAGCGGCAGCCGGAATAATAGCTGCATGAGTCCATAGCTTCCCAAAACAATACCCGTAAATGTGTACCTTCCCCCTAGCGACTGCACATAAGGAGCCAAGGTAGGAATGTAAATAAAATGTGAAAACCAAAAGATAAAGGAAACAACCAGAAAAAGATATCTGTCTCTAATGAGACTCGGTGTACCCAATATATCACTTCCATTCCAAGTGCAATCGATTACATTCAGTGATGCAATCGATTACATCCCTGATTATAATCTATTCTATGTTTATTTGCAATCGATTACATCAATTTTTTATTAATTTTGTATTATATCTCTGCATGATAAGCTTCGCTGCTTGTATATAGTAGCTGTCAGTAAGAACAAACAGCTCCATTTCATTTTAATGCTATAGTGCAAAAAACACAGACCCAGCATGGATTACCGGGTCTGTTTTAAAGAAAACTCGCCGATTAGCAAGCCCTGCCCTTTGGCGAAGACAGAGGCGTAGTTGCACTTATACTGTATTCCTAAAGTTTCTGGCTACGTCGAAGTGGCTTCCGGCTGGAAATCTATACTTTCTTACAGTGCAAGCAAATATCCTTCTCATTGTACAGAAGGCGTTATATCATCTACACTGCTTTCTGACATACTTTGACTTGCAGAACGCATTAACAACACATAAGAAACAAATCCAAAGCCGATTCCTAAAAACCAGGAATACGTATACAGCACTTCCAAGGCAGGGACAACCAGACCAATAAATGATGCAGCTAAACCGATAGCAAGCGCAATGAGAGCAGCTGGATTCCAGCCATTTTTATAGGTATATACCCCTCGTTTTGTATAAAAGGCTGATATACTGTATTCTCTTCGTCGTACGATATAAAAGTCTGCAATCATAATTCCAGCAACTGGGCCCAATGCACCGCCAATGGCACCGAGAATATTAAAAATGGTTCCAGCATTATCAAACCAGAGCCATGGCATGAAGAAGATCGCAACAACAATGGATATCAAACCTGCCTTAACAAAATTCAATTTTTTCGGAAACAAGTTTACAAGATCATACGCTGGTGAAACAACGTTTGCTGCAACATTTACTGATAAAGTAGCAATTAAAAGAGAGAAGGCGCCTAAAATAAGGACAAGAGGATTATCAAATTGCTGCAGTAATTCTACTGGATCCCAAATTGGCCTTCCAAAAGCAATAATTGTTCCAGAGGTAATAATAACACTCATAAGAGAGAAGATAATAGCAGTTCCCGGCAAGCCAATTGCCTGACCAACCACTTGATCTTTTTGGCTCCGCGAAAACCTTGTAAAGTCTGGAATGTTCAAAATCAAAGTAGCCCATGTTCCGACAAGCCCGGTAACTGAGATCGCGAAAACCTTCCAAAACTCTGCGCCAGACAATGTGGATTTCTCCTGAAACAATGGACCCATTCCATCCGCTGTATAAATTGCCCAAGCAACCAGGCCAAGTCCTAAGATGATAACGAGCGGTCCCGCCCAAAGTTCAAAGAATTTAACGCGCTCCATTCCATGGGAGATAATATAGGCATGCAGCACCCAAAATAACACAAGAGCAATTGCATCATTTAAGCCCATTCCAATTACATGATAGGAAGAGAGAGAAGCCCAGCCAGGAATTAAAACTCCTAAAACAGCACCAACAGCTTTACTGCCTGCATAGGCCTGCACAGCGAACCAGAAGATAGCTACGAACGCCCTTACTAATACTGGAATATGTGCTCCCTTATAGCCAAACGCGGCTCTCACTAGTACAGGAAACGGCAATCCGTATTTTGCTCCAGCAATACCGTTTAGCCACATCGCCACGATTAGGACAATATTCGCAACGATAACGGTGCCAAGTGCTTGCCATACACTCATCCCTAGCCCAAGCAGGCTTCCTGCTGTCTCGTAAGCTACGATGTTATGAACCATGCCCATCCATACCGTTGAAAAGTTAATCCAGCTCCAATTTCGCTTTTCCTTTGCAACAGGGGCAAGATCCTCATTATAAAGATCCGGGTCCAATTCTATCAGGTTGCTCGTATCCTCCATCGCCTTACTCAATACGACACCTCCCTATTGTAATGGACTTGCAGCTTTAGCTGCATGGCACTAGATAAGATCTCCTCCCCGAAAAGTTATTTTTAATGCCTGCAAGGGAAACCGATAGACTGAAAATGCTTCAATTGAATTTCCATCTACTTGTCACGTTTACTTCCCTTGTATCCTCATTCTATATATCTGATAGACTGAAGTCCTAATATATGTAAGATTTAATTACATATTTTCACAAAAAAGGGTTAACAGCGGGAACTCCGGGATGGCAAATAAACACTATTGAAAGAAGCCTCACCAATCAACAAGCCTTTAGCTAAAAGCATAGTTGATAGATACAATGAACTGTCTTCTATTTGATCAAGTGTAAAAAAATATCCCATCCGGCTTAATCAACTGGATGGGACATCTGTTTTGTACTATTCTTTTCGATATAAAAGGAAATACATTAACGTTTTTTGCTACGGCCTTTATTTGCTGAGGAAGCAGCTCTTCCTCGTCTCTGCCTTCCCGACGCCGCATCCTGCCTTTGTTTATCCTGACCGAAATAACGAGAAGTTGATGAATCTGCTTTTGCCGCACTTCTCGGCTGCTTATCTTGTTTTGTCCTAGAGCTTGATGCGCTCTGACCACGCTGCTCCGCTCTTGGCTTTGAAGTGCCTTTCTCACCGCGCCGATCCATTTTTGCCCTTGAAGCAGCCTTACTACGCGGTGCTGCCTCCGCCTTCGGATGATTATTCTGGCCGCGCGGTGCCGTTCCTTCTCTTTGCTCAGCCTGCTGCCCCTCTATTCTTGTCTTTGGAATCACTGATTCAATCCCTTTTTCGATAGCCTCTAGCAGCTGGCGATCCTTCGGTGCAACCAACGTAATCGCTACACCTTTTTCACCAGCGCGGCCGGTCCGGCCGATTCGATGAATATAGCTTTCTGTATCAAGCGGAATATCGTAGTTAAAAACATGTGTTACACCCTCGACATCAAGTCCGCGTGCCGCTACATCAGTCGCGATGAGATATTGTATTTCGGCATCGCGGAATTTCTTCATTACCTTCTCACGCTTTGCCTGAGATAAATCTCCGTGCAGCTCATCAGAATTGTAACCATGCTCTCGTAAGGCAGCCTGCAGCGTGCTTGCTCTTCGCTTTGTGCGGCAAAAAATAATCGCCAAAAACGGACGATACTGATCAAGCAGCTGCCTAAGTGCCGATTGCTTTGCACGATCTGTTGTTTCCACAACAAGCTGCTGGATATCACGCAGCGTCACTTCCTCACTTTGGATACGTACATCCTTCGGACTATTCATATATTTCTTTGCAAGCTTGCGAACCTCAGCAGGCATCGTTGCCGAGAACAAGGCTGTTTGTCTATCTGCAGGAGTCTTTCTAATAATCTCCTCCACATCCCCTAAAAAGCCAATATGCAGCATTTGATCTGCTTCATCAAGCACTAGCATCGACACCCCTGACAAGTCTACTGTGCCGCGCCGGATATGGTCGAGCAATCGGCCTGGCGTAGCAACAACAATATGAGTCGACCCCTTTAGCCTTTTCATTTGCTGCTCTACATCCTGCCCGCCATATACAGCGAGCACATGAACACCCTCTATATGAGCGGTTAGCTTTCTCACCTCGCTTGTAATTTGCACAGCTAGCTCTCGCGTCGGCGTAACAATTAAAGCTTGTACATGAGACTCATCCCGTTTAATCCTTTCCAGCATAGGAAGAACAAATGCCAACGTCTTTCCTGTCCCTGTCTGCGCCTGTGCCACTACGTCTCTTCCTTCGAGTAAGAATGGAATTGCCCATTCCTGCACTGGCGTTGGCTGAACAAGCCCATGCGAACGCAACGCCCTCTGCAGATGCTGGCCAACACCAAGCTGTATAAAATCTGTCAAAATCTTCACTCCTTCTTATTTGGTGCACACTGCAACGCCGATAAAATAACGAACGTCATCCCTTGGTTTTTCAAAGGTTACTCCTCTTTGGTAATACATCTCCATACTGGAAAAGCGAGTAAAAAGCTCTTCGAACTCTTTCGGTGTGAGCTGGTGAACATGAAATGGCTCACTCGTAGGCATCCCCCTGCCTCTTCCAAATGGGCTCGATAAGATTAGCCTCCCTCCAGGCTTTAGTATCCGATATAAGTTATCCATAAATAACTGGTCATCCTGCACATGTTCAATTGTTTCAAAGCTTAAAATTGTATCGAACAACCCAAGCTTCTCCGGAAGCTCTGGATCTAACGCATCTCCCTGTATGTATGTCACCTTTTGATGATTATATTCCCGATTTGCATACAAAATCGTTTCTGGGTCCACATCGACACCAATAATTTCATGAACCTCCCGTTTGCGATCCTTCGCTACCATATGACAGCCATACCCTGTCCCGCATGCAATATCCAATACTCTCCCCTTTATATAAGGGATCGCAAAATAATAACGGGCAATATGCTCAAGCAGCATCCCGTTCATTGGCTTCATTAGCTTCGGAATAATTCGTTCTCCAGTCCATTCCAACCTTATCACCATGTTTCCTTCATTTTCTCATGCAGAAACTTCTATTATACAGTCTTTCTAACATCATGCATAACAGCTTCTGCAACAGTCTGTAAATCCCCTACACTTAACTCAATTTGCATCCCAATCTTCCCGCCGCTTACTACTATACTGGAAAGCTCTGCGGCACTTTCATCAATAAAGGTAGGATATAACTTTTTCATCCCGATTGGCGAGCAGCCGCCGCGAATGTAGCCTGTCCACTTTTGAATATCTTTGACAGGCAGCATTTCCAATTTCTTTTCTCCCGCTGCCTTTGCCGCCTTTTTCAAATCAAGCTCCGCCTCAACCGGAATTACAAATACATATAAGCTCTTTGTCAACCCTTGCGTTACAAGCGTCTTGTATACAACCTTTGCATCCTTACCAATCTTCCTGGCCACTGACACACCATCAATCTGTCCATCTTCATTAGTATACGTCATAACGTTATACATCATCTTTTTCGCATCTAACATCCGCATTGCATTCGTTTTTCCTTGTGCCATTTTGTTTCCCCTTTTCCAATTACTTAGCTCTATTTTATCCTAAATTGTACTATTTTTTCTTATCCTGTCCCTAAGTTAATTGTTTCGTGAGTATGTACGATACCCTATTAATATTGTTTTACTAACTTATAAATAATCCTAGATTAATTAACATCATCTCTTTCAGAAATTAAGATATAACAAAAAAACTTCCCTTTCATATAACATAGTCTATCCTTTACCAGAATTCTCTAAAAGAAAAACGGAATAAGCAGCATAAGTCAAAAAAAGAGCAAGTCCCCATAGTGACCTGCTCCTCTACTCCATTATTTTCCCTTTCATATTACATTATTGCAGGATGATCACAACGAACTGAGCGGCTCACAAATTATCTCGGACAAAATTTTACATCCTTGTATGCCCTTATATACTTCCTTTGCTTCCTTCTCATTTTCAAATTCAAAGATTTCAATATCATTCTTTACATACACGGTAATGACCCACATGAAGGAGTTCCCCCTCCCCTGTTATTCCCTTACCTTCTACAAACTGCAAAAGGAAAGAGTTTTATAGTTCAAATCCACCCTCTAAAGCGAGCTGCTTCGGCTGTTTTCCGAATACCTATCATATAGGCTGCCATGCGCATATTGACTTGATGAGCTTGTGCCGTTTCAAAAACCGTTTCGAAGGAATCGATCATTACACGTTGCAATTTCCCATAAACCTCTTCCTCTGACCAATAGTACCCTTGGTTGTTTTGTACCCATTCAAAATATGAAACTGTCACGCCACCTGCACTTGCTAATATATCAGGAACAAGCAAAATACCTCGTTCCGTCAATATATTTGTCGCTTCCATTGTTGTCGGTCCATTTGCCGCTTCGACGATAATAGATGCCTTTATACGATGTGCATTTTGTGCTGTAATTTGATTGGATACAGCAGCTGGCACTAAAATATCACAATCAAGCTCGAGCAGTTCCTCATTAGAAATTGTATTCTGAAATAGCTGTGAAATCATCCCGAAGCTATCACGACGATCAAGTAAATATGGGATGTCTAATCCATTAGGATCATACAATCCTCCGTGTACGTCTGAAATCCCAACTACTTTCGCACCCGCATCATGCATGAACTTTGCGAGGAAGCTTCCGGCATTTCCAAAGCCTTGCACAACAATGCGAGCATCCTGCAACCGCAGATTTTTTGTTTTTAATGCCTCTGCAATACAGATAGCCACACCTCGTGCCGTAGCCGTCTCTCGTCCGTACGAACCGCCCAGTACAATTGGCTTACCTGTGATAAAGCCAGGGGAATCAAATTCGCGAAGGCGACTGTACTCATCCATCATCCAAGCCATAATTTGAGAGTTTGTATACACATCGGGTGCTGGTATATCCTTCGTTGGTCCAACAATTTGACTAACAGCCCGGACATACCCGCGGCTAAGCCGTTCAAGTTCACCAAAGGACATTTTCCTTGGGTCGCAAATGATGCCGCCTTTTCCCCCTCCATACGGCAGGTTAGTAATCCCGCACTTCAAAGTCATCCAAATAGATAATGCCTTTACCTCTTCCTCCGTTACCTCAGGATGAAAGCGAACTCCCCCCTTGGTCGGGCCTACAGCATCGTTATGTTGTGAACGGAAACCGGTAAAAATTTTGATTGAACCATTGTCCATTTTTACGGGTATACGGACAGTAAGCATACGAATTGGTTCCTTTAACAGCTCAAATACCTCATCTCTGTATCCTAGCTTTGTAAGTGCTTCTTTAATAACCTGTTGTGTAGAGAAAAATAGATCATCAGATCCATCCTTCTCTTCCTCCCGTTTAAGTACCTCTTCCTTCTCTTTTACAGACGACATACACTTCACCTCATTCATAGTAGAATACAAGCTCCCATTTCATAATTAGTAAGATAATACATTGTGAATTCTATTAATTGCCCAATCAAGCTCCGCTTGGGAAATAGTAAGCGGCGGTGCAAAGCGGATAACAGTACTATGTGTCTCCTTACAGAGCAGCCCTGTTTCCTTTAATTTCTCACAGTAAGGCCTAGCGGCTTCATGAAGTTCCACGCCAATAAACAAGCCTCTCCCCCTTACTTCCTTAATAATTGGGCTTGAAATCTGAAGTAACTGCTGTTTAAAGTACTCTCCTAATTTCAAGGAACGCTCCGTCAAGTTTTCCTCCTCCAACACCTCAAGTGCTGCAATCGATACCGCACAAGCAAGCGGATTTCCGCCAAATGTAGACCCGTGTGAGCCTGGATTAAATACATGTAAAATTTCTTTATTTGCCGCAATGCAGGAAATTGGAAATACACCGCCGCCAAGCGCCTTTCCTAAAATTAATATATCAGGAGTGATATCCTCCCACTCGTAAGCAAACATCTTCCCAGTACGTGCTAAGCCGACCTGAATCTCATCTGCAATGAGTAAGACATTATTTTCCTTGCATATATCAGAAGCAGCTTTTAAAAATCCGGCAGGCGGTACTATAATTCCGGCTTCTCCCTGAATCGGCTCAAGTAAAAATGCTGCTGTGTTTGGCTTAATAGCCTCCCGTAATGCTTCTATATCCCCGTATGGAATTAACGTGATGCCCGGTAGCATTGGGCCAAATCCCCTCTTATATTCCGCCTCTGAGGATAGCGAGACGGCAGCCATTGTACGGCCATGAAAGTTACCCGTACATGCAATAATTTCAGCACAATTTTCTTCGATCCCCTTTACCTCATACCCCCAGCGCCGTGCCGCTTTTATCGCAGTTTCCACTGCTTCAGCACCGGTGTTCATTGGCAAGGCCATACTTTTTCCTGTTAGTTTGCAAATTTTTTCGTACCATGAACCGAGCTGGTCGTTATAAAATGCACGGGATGTTAGGGTTACACGATCTGCTTGATCCTTCAACGCCTGAATAATCTTTGGGTGCCGATGTCCCTGATTAACTGCCGAATATGCACTTAACATATCCATATATTTGTTGCCTTCTGGATCTGTTACCCATACACCTTCTGCCCCCGAAATAACAATTGGCAGTGGATGATAGTTGTTCGCCCCATATTGTTCTGTTTGATTAATAATGTTTTTTGTATTCACTATTGTTTTCATCATATATCCCCTTCCCTCTTTAGATTTTAAAAAGTTTCCGATGTTGTTTTTGCCCGCATATGAAGGAGTAAATAATCAGGGCTGCCTGCCTTAGAATCCGTACCTGACATATTAAATCCCCCAAATGGCTGGTATCCGACGATTGCCCCAGTGCATCCACGGCTTTCCTGCTTCCTTCACAAGATACGCGGAAAATTCATGCTTCCAGCGGTGCAGAATGGCTGCAGCACGAAATAAAATGTTAGCACGATGCTGCGGATCCTATTTCTTCCAGCTTTCAAATGCTGCTAGTGCGGCTTACATTGCCTGTCCTGCTAAATTCTCATCAACCATAGACATAATGCCGATAACCTCTTCCCTATTGGCTGGATTTCTCGAAATAGTATGTTTGTCTGTTTTAATACGCTTACCGCCAATTACAAGTGGGTATGATGCGCCAAGCTGAGTTTGAACATATAATAGTGCTTCTTGAAATTCTTTTACATTTTATTCCTTTGTAAAATTTGTAAATTGTTCATGTGAATATGGAAACGACATACATTTCCCCCCTAATATTTTGATTTCACTATTTTATAAAGCAATTTTCATGCCAACTTTGAAACAGAGAAAATATACATTCTTTTCGGAACTCGCAAATAATAAATGCAATATTTTTTTGCTTGTAATTATTTATTTTTTCAAAAACGCAAAAATATTTTGCATCAGAGGAGTATGTTTGATTAAATAGTAAAAGAGATACTTAGATAAAGGGGTGTAGGGCCATGGCAGAATATTCTAAGCAATCTATACAGCATTTAAAGTACATAAATCGTGTATATGAAAGAATTATGAACGAGATAGATATAGGCTTACATGCAGTTGATGAAACAGGAACAACGATCATTTATAACAAAAAAATGATGCAAATGGAATCAATGGATAGTAAGGATGTGTTAAATAAGGACTTACTCGATGTATTCGCCTTTAAAGAAGAAGGGAGTACATTAGTTCGGGCTGTACAGCAAGGAAAAGAGGCCGTAAATGTAAAGCAAACGTATTTCAACAATAAGGGAAAGAAAATCACAACAATTAACAATACCTTTCCAATTATAGAAGATGGTAAAATTCGCGGCGCTGTTGAGATCGCTAAGGACGTCACAAAGATGGAGCAATTAATAGGCAGTATGAAAAAGAAGGGAAGCACAAGATTTACCTTCGAAAGCATTATTGGAGACAGCCCCTACCTCAAGGAGGTCATTGAAAATGCAATACGCGCAACCCGTACCTCTTCTTATGTACTCATCGTTGGGGAAACTGGAACAGGAAAAGAATTATTCGCTCAAAGCATTCATAATGGAAGTGCCCGAGCATCAGGACCATTTATTTCACAAAACTGTGCCGCTCTTCCTGATAATTTAATAGAAGGGCTCCTATTTGGTACAAAGCGTGGTGCATTCACAGGTGCTCTTGACCACCCGGGCCTATTCGAACAAGCGCAAGGAGGTACATTGCTGCTCGATGAGATTAACTCCTTAAACCCGAACCTGCAGGCAAAGCTGCTGCGTGTGCTGCAGGAGAAAACAATCCGGCGTATTGGTGACACAAAGGATATACCTATTGATGTGCGAATTATCGCAAATATTAATGAAGATCCGATCGATGCGATTGCTAATAACCATTTGCGTAAAGATTTATATTACCGCCTGGGTGTCGTAACATTATTCATTCCTCCTTTACGGCAACGAAAAGAAGATATTCCTCTTTTGGCACAAAGCTTTATTGAAAAGTATAACTCCTTATTTCAAATGGATGTCAAAGGCTTAACAGACGAGGTTCTTCAATTATTTTCTAAATATGATTGGCCTGGTAACGTACGTGAACTAGAGCATGTAATTGAGGCAGCTATGAATTTCATAGCGGATGAAGATGTTATTCAGTATTCTCACCTACCGTTTCAATATCGCAGCCGCATACAGGCAAAAGAACAGGCTGCATCTGTTCCAAGTACTAAATCATTTATTAATGAGGATTTAGATATTACAGTCAACTTAAAGGATCAGTTGGGGTTGTTTGAAAGACATTATATCGAGCATATACTGCGTAAAAGCAGCTACAACATCTCACGCGCGGCAAAGCTGCTTGGTCTAAGTCGCCAAAGCTTGCAATATCGGATGAAAAAGCTCAACATTACACTTAATGAAAGATAACTCTCCCTACAGGACGCGGTCTTCCCCATAGCAGTACACAAAAACGACCTGCCAAAACAGGTCGTTTTTGTGTGCATAAATATAGTTAATTGTTTACTTGCTCTGCGAATACAGGCTGAGGCTTCAAGCTCTTTCCCATTAATGATTGGATGAGTTCCACTGCTGTAATCGCTGTTTTGTTTCTTTCATCTAAGATTGGATTCACTTCTACAAATTCAGCCGATTTGACTATGTTGGCCTCTGCCAGCATTTCTAGAGCAAGGTGGCTCTCCCTATACGTCAGCCCTCCTATAACCGGTGTTCCTACCCCAGGTGCGTGGCTTGGATCTAAACCATCTAAATCTAATGATAAGTGTATACCATCCGTATGGGCCAGGTAAGCAATGGTTTCTTCCATCACACGGGGCATACCCATTCGGTCAATTTCCTGCATTGTAAATACTTTAATACCTTGTTCAAAAATCAGTTCTTTCTCCCCTTCATCCAGTGACCGTGCCCCGATAATAACAATGTTTTCTTTCTTTACCTTCGGATATGCTCCATACAGTTCCGTCAGTGAAGGATGACCGTACCCTAAACTAACAGCTAATGACATACCATGTATATTTCCTGAAGGTGATGTTTCCGCCGTATTTAAATCCCCATGGGCATCAAACCAAATTACCCCTAAATTGCTATAATGTCTAGCAAGTCCTGCTAATGTCCCAATTGCGATGCTATGATCCCCCCCTAGTACAAGCGGAAAGCTGTTTGACTGTACAGCCTGGTTTACTGCTTCAGCAAGAAGTACACACGTATTACGTACTTGGGGTAGATTTTTCAACTTTTCATTTACACCATCTTGATCCTTAGAACGAGGTGCTACATATATGTCACCTATATCATTTACTTCGTATCCTAAATGCTCCAATTCCTCCACAAGGCCTGCATAACGAATAGCACTTGCCCCCATATCTACCCCGCGGCGTGTCTGACCTAAATCCATTGGACATCCAATTACTCTTATCTTCCTTTTCATGTTTTTTCCCCTCTCCATATCTGCGAAATCTATAAATTATTTCTAAGAATTGCTTCTCCCCTGCAGTTGCCCCTCAGAAGCATTTACATAATCATCTCTTTATTAGATTCAAGCTGTACTTCCTGCGGTCTTGTTTCTGCTTGACGCGTTCTCTTAATCTTCCATTCATACAATATATAACAACCAATAAAAAACACACCCCCGCAATAAAGTGCGGTCCGTTGCTCCGAATCAAACGCAAGACTAATCATCACAATACAATTTAACAGCAGTGCAATCAGCGGAAGGATTGGATAGAGTGGAACTTTAAATTTTAAATCCTCTACCTTACCGCCTTTACGAGTGTATGCTCTTCGAAACGCAATTTGCGATGCTGTAATGGCAATCCAACCAATTTGTGCGCCTAATCCAGCAAGTGAGAGCAGCCAAACGAATATTGTCTCTTCTGCTACTACACTTGATAACAGCGAAAGACACGCGATAGCAATTGTAATAATTAAGGCATTCATTGGCACTCCCCTTTTATTTACTTGGCCGACCCACGGCTTTGCCATCCCCTCCTTAGAAAGCGCATACAACATACGAGTTGCTGCATATAAGCCTGAATTACCTACGGATAACAATGCTGTCAAAATGATAACATTCATTATATCTGCGGCGTACGGGATTCCTAAACTATCTAACACAACAACGAATGGACTCTCGGCAACCCCAGCTTGTTCCCTCGGGATAAGAGCTGAAAGTACAATTATAGATAGAACAAAGAAGAAAAGGGTCCGCCAAACTGTTTGTTTAATAGACTTTGGGATTGTTTTAGCAGGATTTTCACTTTCCCCTGCCGCAATTCCAATTAATTCTGTTCCCTGAAAGGAGAAGTTTACCGTAATCATCGTGATAAGTAATGCACTTACCCCATTCGGAAACAATCCTTCATCGAAAAAGCGGGAGAATAATGGTACCTCTTGTCCACCTTTGATTGGAATAACACCAAACATAGCAGTTCCCCCAAGAACAATGAATAGAATAATAGCTAGTATCTTAATACTAGAAAAAAAGAACTCTGACTCGCCAAATACCTTTGCGGATAAGGCATTGAGCAAAAATAGCAAGCATACGAACAATGCACACCACATCCAAGCGGGAGATGAAGGAAACCACCGTTGCATGAGTTGAGATGCCGACAAGCACTCCAATGCAACTGTTACCGCCCATCCTAGCCAGTACAGCCAGCCAATTGCAAACCCCATAGCAGGACTAATGAACTTTGTTGCATACGTTTGGAATGAACCGGAAACCGGCATGGCTACAGAAAGTTCACCAAGACATAGCATTGTTAAATACATAATAAAGCCGCCTGCTACGTATGAAAGAATAGCACCCAGCGCCCCTGCCTCATGGATCGTATAACCAGACCCGAGAAAGAATCCTGTACCGATACACCCTCCCAATGAAATCATGAATAAATGTCTTGCCTTCATTCCTCGCTTTAATTCATACTCTTGTTTTCCCGCTTTTTCCATTCCTGCTCCCCCTTCGATTATAGTAAACAACTGTACCTAGCCAGCATTTACCTTCATTTATTCCATATGCAAGTTTCGTGCCAAAAAAATAACTGAATTTTTAAATACTTTCCGGAGATTGCAGCCAAATTCTTATGCATATATACAATTTTTTTGCATATTAAGTGCAAAATTTTTGGTTACATGCGGTTTATGTAGATTTTTATGACATCTAAGGCAGTTTATCTACAATATTTATTAGCTTCCCTATATCCATTTATCTAATTTTTAACGGGTTTTAATAATAAAACAAATCTGCTAATATCTATCGTTTATAAAGATAAACTTTTAATAATGCCTTAAAACCAGTACCTGGATCTCGTTTTCTAGTTGGAAACAGGCATACAAAAAGATCATAATTGATAATGTTCTCTCCCCCCATTAATTTGCAATATTTTCTCACAATATTTTACTATAATTACTTTCTCATATTAAAGGGGTCCTGTCACTTTAAATATAAAATATAGCTGTAATGTCCCCTATCCGATTACCCATTAAGAATTCATGTGGGATTCATATAAAATCGATGATTAGCATCTGCTTAGTCAGTAAATGCTAATCCGAGCTAATCATTATACCACTGCTCTATCAAAATTTTGAGGGACGGTGCAACTCCTCCTACCTTTTACTGCTTTCCAAATGAAAGAACCGAAGATCCTCAGGCAACGAACCTGATGTTCTTCGGTCTGTTATTCCAGAAATGTTTGTGTTATACGGCTACAAGTTCCTCTCAAGCACTGCAACATTTTCCACATGCATCGTCTGAGGAAACATATCAACTGGCTGAATTTCAACGGTTTTAAATCCGCCATCCTCCAAAACGCGCAAATCCCTGGCTAAAGTTGCCGGATCACATGACACATACACAACACGTTTTGGCTTCATCGCGATAATTGTTTCAAGCAATGATTCATCACAGCCTTTACGCGGTGGGTCGACGACAATAACATCTGCCTGAACACCTTGCTCATACCAATTTGGAATCACCTTCTCAGCCTCGCCAACGGCAAATTCTACGTTCTTAATGCCATTTAGCTCCGCATTGCGATTTGCATCCTCAATTGCTTCCGGCACAATTTCTACGCCGTATACATGCTTTGCCTTTTGCGCCAAGAATAGAGAGATTGTCCCAATTCCGCAGTAGGCATCGATCACGGTTTCTTCTCCTGTTAGCTTTGCATACTCTAGCGCTTTTTCATAGAGTACCTTCGTTTGCACAGGATTCACTTGATAAAAAGAACGGGCGGAAATCGCAAACTTTACATTTCCAATATAGTCATATATATATTCAGAACCCCAAAGCAGCTTTGTTTTCTCTCCAAAGATCACATTTGTTCGTTTCTCATTTACATTTTGTACGATCGATTTGATGTTCGGAAATGCCGCTGTAATTTCCTTAATCATCGCTTGCTTATTTGGCAGCTCATCGCTCCGGGTAATAAAGACAAGCATAATGTCTCCTGTTACTTGACCATAACGAACCATCACATGACGAAGTGTGCCTTTATGCAGCTTCTCATTGTAAGCTTGAACGCCATGCTTACTGCAAATTTGCTTTACCCTTTGGATAAGCACATCATTTTCCTCAACTTGGATAAGACATGCTTCAATATCAATAATATCATGCGTTCCTTGACGATAAAAACCGGCAACAAGGCCTCCTTCACGTTCTCCAATTGGCACCTGTGCTTTGTTTCGATACAGCCACGGATGCTCCATCCCAAGCACAGGGTGGATTGTTACATCCTTTAGGCCGCCAATGCGCGCCATCACATCTCGTACCTGCTTTTCTTTAATCTGCAGCTGCCCCTCATAGCTTACATGCTGCAGCTGACAGCCGCCGCACTGCTTATAAACAGGACAAGGCGCTTCTTGACGATATGGGCTTTCTTTATACAGCTCGACAAGACGCCCAAATGCATAATTTTTTTTCACCTTAATAACCTTAACCTTTGCCTCTTCGCCAGGCAAGCCGTACGGAACGAAAATAGGATAGCCGTTCACCTTCGCCACGCCGGCACCATCATGTGTTACATCCTCAAATACTGCATCTATATACTCGTTTTTTTCAACGGGTGGTGCCATCTTCATTGATTCAACCTCATTTTCAGTTTTATGCTGCTGTTCATTTTATCATATTTTAATTATAAAGAGAAAACTCCTCATACAACACCTTACTAGTGCTCCAAAACCCTACACCTATAAAGCAACAGCTTCTAAATCACGAGCAAGAGAGCCCGCTGATTGACGAAGACAGAAGGTAGTCCTACCTATACTGTATTTCCAAAATTTCCGACTACGCTGAATTCACTTCCACTTGGAAATTTATACTTTCTTACAATA
>NZ_JASATP010000027.1:0-73804 GCF_038440375.1 Bacillus sp. OTU530 | reverse complement strand
CTACGCCTCTGTCTTCGCCCAAGAGCAGGGCTCGCCAATCAGCGAGTTTTCTTTATAACTATTAATAATCATATTATTTTTATATTAAGAATAATAATTAATATAAACCTGTGTCGTATATATGAAGATACAGCTTCGGTCGCCCCTTAAGATACGCCTCTTAATAAAAATACTTGTATCAAAATTACCTTGAGATTAAGAAATGGTTGATAAAGAGCTCGGCAATAGGGAGATTTGGCCAGAATGTGAAAAAATAATGGAGGGTTTATGTCAAAAATACAGAGAATTTATGAACTCTATTTTAGTGTGACATACATCACAGACCAATTAAACCTCTAAGCACTATGATTACCTTGCTAGGAGGAATCATACAAAAATATCAAAACTGAGAACTGTGTTTTGAAAGGAGATGCACCAAGTGAAAAACCGAAAGCTCTTTCATTTTTTTAGGCTTTCCCTATTGGCGGTAATATCTGCCGTATTATTATCCGGGTGTGATGAACACTATATTGTCCTCAATCCGCAGGGCCCGGTTGCGCAACAGGAGTATGATTTAATCATGTTATCTACGATTCTTTGTGCCGTAATCATCATACCTGTTTTAGCAATCTTTATCTATATCGTGTACCGCTATAGAGACAAGCCTGGTAACAAAGCTCCATATACACCAAATTGGGATGACAGCAAAATACTTGAAATTGTATGGTGGGGTATACCAATTGTTATTATTGGCATTCTTGGTTTTTATACAGCGAAGACAACCTATGCGTTACAAAAACCACCTGCAAGCGATGTTAAACCGATTACAATTCAAGTTACTTCCCTAGATTGGAAATGGCTATTCCAATATCCTGATCAGAATATTGCAACTATTAACTATGCCGAAATTCCTGCCGGAGTACCTGTTCATTTCGTATTAACGGCTGATGCCCCTATGAACTCGTTTTGGGTGCCACAGTTAGGCGGACAGGCATACACAATGCCGGGGATGGCTATGAAACTATGGCTGCAAGCTGACAAACCGGGAACATATTTTGGATCAGGTGCTAACTTTACTGGTGAAGGGTTTGCCCATATGCAATTTCAAGTAGTAGCTAAATCGCAGTCAGAGTTTAACGCATGGGCGAATAAAGTTAAACAAACAGCACCAGTCTTAACAAAGGATGGCTATAACAAATTAGCAGAAAAAGGACTGGCTGATAAAACAGAATTCTCATCGTATCCAACAAATCTATTCAATGAAATAGTTGATAAAAATGGTGGGGAATATATGAAACAACATATGAATCAAACTGATATGACTAATATGACCGATATGCATAGTATGCATGATAAATAAACAAAGCGGACGGGAGGAGGAAAAATAGATGTTAGATAAATTGAAGGATTTTGCTTCTGAATTTTTTGTAACCGGAGATCCAATGATTTATGGAGCGGATGTTGCCATTGTTCTCGTTACGCTTAGCATTCTATTTGTTCTTACGTATTTTAAAAGATGGGGATGGCTATGGCGCGAATGGCTGACAACGGTTGACCATAAAAAGATTGGAATTATGTATATATTATCATCGCTCCTTATGCTTTTTAGAGGAGGGGTAGATGCTTTATTAATGCGTCTGCAATTAGCTTTCCCAAATGTTCAATTTTTAGAATCACAGCATTACAATGAGATTTTCACAACACATGGAACAATTATGATTTTATTTATGGCTATGCCTTTTATGTTTGGTTTATTTAATATTGTTGTGCCGTTGCAAATTGGGGCGCGAGATGTAGCATATCCATATTTGAACGCTGTCAGCTTTTGGTTCTTTTTCTCTGGTGCAATGCTTTTTAATCTATCCTTTATAATAGGAGGATCTCCTGATGCAGGATGGCTTAGCTATCCGCCATTGTCTGAACTGTCTGGAAGTCCAGGACCTGGACAGAACTTCTATATTTGGGGTATCCAAATTTCCGGTATCGGAAGCTTGGCAACGGGAATTAACTTTATCGTAACAATCTTGAAAATGCGTGCTCCAGGCATGAAATTAATGAAAATGCCGTTGTTCACATGGTCTGTGCTTTCTAGCTGTATTACAATTATCATTGCTTTTCCAGTGTTAACTGTTTCCCTTGCCTTATTATTTGTTGACCGTTTCTTTGGATCTCACTTTTTTACAGCTACAGGCGGCGGAAATCCAATGATGTATGTTAACTTGATTTGGATGTGGGGACACCCAGAAGTATATATCGTAGTACTCCCGGCATTCGGTATTTACTCTGAAATCGTAAGTACTTTTGCGAAAAAGAAAATTTTCGGATATAAATCTATGGTATTTTCCATGATGCTTATTAGTGTTTTTTCCTATTTCACATGGGTGCATCACTTCTTTACAATGGGGGCAGGCGCGGATGTAAATGCATTCTTCGCGATTACAACAATGGCTATCGGGATTCCAACAGGGGTAAAAGTATTCAACTGGCTATTTACACTGTTCCGCGGACGTATCCGAATGACGCAGCCTATGTTATGGACAGTGGCTTTCGTTCCGTGTTTCCTTGTTGGCGGAGCAACGGGTGTTATGCTTGCAGTTGCACCAGCAGACTATCAATATCATAACAGCTATTTCTTAATCGCTCACTTCCATCAGGTATTAATCGGTGGTGTTGTCTTTGGCTACTTAGCTGGATTATATTATTGGTGGCCAAAAATGTTTGGATTTAAGCTTAATGATCGATTGGGAAAATGGGCTTTCTGGTTATGGAATATCGGCTTCTATGTATGCTTTATGCCGCAATACGCATTAGGCTTCATGGGAATGACTCGCCGTGTGTACACATATGGATGGGACATGGGCTGGGCGCCTCTTAATCTTGTTTCAACAATCGGTGCATTCTTCATGGGGATTGGCTTCCTTTTCCAAGGCTGGCAAATCATTTATAGCATCAAACATGAGGAACGCGATGTAACAGGAGATCCTTGGGATGGCCGCACATTAGAATGGTCGATTCCATCTCCGGCTCCGCTCTACAATTTCGCTGTTGTTCCACATGTAAACGAGGCTGATGCCTGGTGGGCAATGAAAGAAGAAATGGAAAAAATGGGGGCAAAGAAGGAAACCCGTGCTATAGAACCGATTCATATGCCGAAAAATTCCAGTATTCCATTTATTATGTCAATTTGCTGGTTTATTGCCGGATTCGGTTTAACTTTTAACTGGACTTGGATGGGAGTAACCGGATTAATAGGTGTCGGAATTTGTTTATTAGCACGCTCTTTCCAATATGACAAGGATTACTACATCCCGATTGATGAAGTGAAACGAACTGAAGCCTCATTAGGGAGGGCAATGTAATGGCACACACAGTTTCTCATACGGAACATCACAATCATGGTCATCATGAACGTGAGATGACAACGTTAGGATTTTGGATTTTTCTTGTAACAGACTGTATTTTGTTTGGTGCTTTATTTGCAACCTATGCAGTGTTGTATACTCATACCGACGGTCATTTAACAGGACACGAGCTGTTTGAAGTGCCTGGATTTACAATAGAAACATTTATTCTCTTAACAAGCAGCTTTACAAGTGGATTAGCATTATTAGCGATCAATAAAGAGAAAATGAAGCCGTTTATGGGTTGGCTTATTATTACCGTGCTTCTTGGTCTGTTCTTTGTGGGATTAGAAATCAATGAATTTGCCAAAATGATTGCGGAAGGAGCGAGCATTTCTACAAATGCTTTCCTTTCCTCATTCTTTACGTTAGTAGGTACACATGGTCTTCACGTTTCATTCGGTATTATTTGGATGCTTGCGATTATGATCCAAATTCGCAAGCACGGAATTAATGCTGTTACAAAACAAAAAGTGTTTATTGTAGGATTATATTGGCATTTTCTTGATGCTGTATGGATTTTCCTATTTACTGTTGTCTATTTAATGGGGGTGATGTAATATGTCTCAGCACAACAACCATAGCTCAGAAAAAAACTATGTGCTTGGGTTTATTATCTCCATCGTATTAACAATTATTCCTTTGGTGCTTGTAGTAAATCATATACTGAGTAAAGGAGTTCTAATCTTTTCGATCTTAGCGATAGCAGTTCTTCAGCTTTTGGTTCAACTCTTTTTCTTCATGCATGTGAGAGATGGTGAAAAGCCTGGCTATAATAAAATGGCTTTAATCCTGGGAGGTATTGTGGTTTTTACCATTGTAGCAGGCTCTATTTGGATTATGTCGTTTAATTCACAAGTGCAGTAATCGTACTGGTGAAGCTAGGTTAATATATTGATTTAAGCTAGAAATGGGGATAGTGCAGGTGCGCTATCCCTGTTCTTCATTCTTCTCAATGGAAGGGGCAAGGATGGGGGAGAACTGTAGGAACCGCAAAAAAATCTCGTTATAACCGACAAGTTGATAATCTGAGGAACTTACCATAATCGATATTTGTTGATAACAGGTAGCTGTGAAGCATGTAGTATTGAGCATTATAGCGTTTGATAACATCTGAAAATCAACAAGGATATAAAGTAATGGCTGATGTATTGTATTGGGTGGCTATACGATTGAAACCGATACCTTCTTGTTGGCAGAAGAACAAAGTGAAAAGGAAAAGTTCTTATTGAGTGAAAATAGATGTCTGTTTTAGATTTTAGGTTCGTACTGTTGCCGGGACCTGTGTAAAAGGCAGCCTTTCTTAATTAAAAGGGTGAATCGCACCTCTCTATTTAAAATTTTAAGAGAGAAAGCGTTGACAGGGAACAAAAGAGGAAAGTATAATACAGTACAGGAACCGATACCATATTCTTTAATGGAATGATTGATCTTATCTAAATTTATTTTACTTCGTTTTGGAACCGGTTCCTGAGAAACTTTAGATGTTTTACGGTGCAAATATATGAAATGAATCGAGCGTTTGGTTTCTCTTTTTAAAAATGGAGCACAAAAACTAAGCATATATTTTTTGTGTTTTTGAGGAACCGATTTCATATGTAGCTAAGCTCCTTAGTCATCTAACATACTACCGTCATATGAATACGCTATTGGAGGGAACGATATGAAGAAGAAGTGGTGGCAAAAAGAAGTTATTTATCAAATTTACCCTAAAAGTTTTTATGATTCCAATAATGATGGAATAGGCGATATAAAAGGGATTACAAAAAAATTAGATTACTTACAGTCTTTGGGGATTACGATGGTGTGGATTTGTCCCATTTATAAATCTCCTATGGCTGATAACGGATATGACATCTCAGACTATTATCAATTGAATCCAGAGTTCGGAGATATGAAAGATCTGGACGAGTTAATTGTGAAAGCAAAAGAAAAAGGAATTAAAATTGTCCTTGATCTAGTAATAAATCACACATCAGATGAACATTCATGGTTCCAAGATGTATTAGAGAATCCATACGATAGTAAATATAGAGATTACTATATCTTGAAATCTGGTAAAGATGGTCAACCCCCTACGAATTGGCGCTCTGTTTTTGGGGGCAACGTATGGGAGCCTTTGAAGAATACGGGTGAATATTACTTTCACTCTTTTCACAAAAAGCAACCAGACCTCAATTGGGAAAACAAAAAGGTTCGAGAAGATTTATATAAAATGGTTAATTATTGGCTAGACAAAGGAATTGCCGGCTTTAGGGTGGACGCAATCACGTTTATTAAAAAAGACCAAAATTATGATAATATTCCGGCTGACGGAGTAGATGGTCTTGGAAAATGCACAAAGAAGACTCGTAATCAACCGGGTATTGCAGAATTCCTTCATGAATTAAATGATGAAACCTTTGCCAAATATGATTGTGTCACCATTGGAGAAGCTCCTGGTGTACCTTATGAGCAATATGGTGATTATATTGGGGACAATGGCTACTTTTCAATGATTTTTGATTTTAGATATGCGGACCTTGATGTAGCTTCGGGCAGTGAATGGTTTAAGAGAATTGATTGGAATGTACTAGATTTAAAGAAATTAATCTTTACTAGTCAAAAGGAAATCCAAAAGACAGGCTGGGGAGCAAACTTTTTAGAGAATCATGATCAGAATCGTTCCATAAGCAAGTATATAAAAGAGGAAGGAGAGCGAAACTTCTATTCTGCGACAATGCTAGGGGCAATGTTTTTCTATCTTCGAGGAACACCTTTTATCTACCAAGGTCAAGAAATTGGAATGACGAATTTTAAGCGTAACAGTATTAAGGAATTTGATGATATTTCAAGCATTGATCAGTACTATCGGGCCATGGATGAAGGATTTACTGCAGAAGAGGCATTGCACTTTATGAACTTGCGAAGCCGTGATAATTCAAGAACGCCATTTCATTGGAATGCCGAGGAATATGGCGGTTTCTCGAAAGTGAAGCCTTGGCTAGGGATGAATGAAAATTACAAAACGATTAATGTAGAGCAACAAGAGCAGGATCCGGATTCTATCCTGAATTTTTATAAAAAAATCATTGGAGTTAGACAGGCAAGTGAATGCTTAATTTATGGAGAGATTGAGCCAATTTTAGAAGAACATCCAACGATTGTAGCGTATAAACGCAAGTTAGAGACGGAAGAAGTTGTTTGTTATTTCAACTTTTCAGCCAAGATTCAAAAAGTAGAGTTAGCGGATAACAAATATGATGTTTTACTAAACAACTACAAAGAAGAAGCAACATTATATGGAAAAGAACATTCTTTACAACCATATCAAGCATTAGTACTCCTAAAGAAGGAAGAGAGCCATCATGAGTAAAAATAAATACGAACGTATAGGAAAAGAAATTGTAAATGTTATTGGTGAGGATAATATTGAATCGTATGTTCATTGTGCAACGCGATTACGTTTTTCTGTGAAAGATCGTGAAAAGATTGATGATGAAGCAATTGAAAGAATTGATGAGGTCAAAGGCGTATTTTTTAATGCTGGTCAATATCAGGTTATTCTCGGTACCGGTACGGTCAACAAAGTTTACTCTGCCTTAAGAGGGAATCAACCCCATCAAGAGGATGAGCGACAGAAGAAGGAAGCTTCATCTAATAGCAAAGACAAGGGAATCAGAAAGGCTGTACGAACGTTAGCTGATATCTTTATTCCGATTATTCCGATCATTGGAGCAACGGGTTTATTCCTTGGGTTAAAGGGGGTGTTATTCAGTGATGCCATCTTAGGCTCAATGGGCATGAGCGTTAATGATGTTCCAGATTATCTGCGAACACTCCTATCAGTTCTGACAGACACAGCTTTTGCCTTTTTACCAGCCTTAATTTGTTGGTCTGCATTTAGGAATTTTGGCGGTATGCCTATCATTGGTTTTGTACTAGGGTTAATGCTTGTTTCTCCCGCCCTTCCTAACGCGTATGCGGTAGCAGATATCAATAGCGGAGTAAAGCCCATTATGGCTTTCGGTTTCATTCCGGTTGTTGGTTATCAGGGTAAAGTGTTAACAGCTCTTGTGATAGGGATTCTTGGGGCAAAACTGGAGAAAAAGCTGCGGGCTGTCATGCCGAATGCCCTAGATTTAATCTTTACTCCGTTCTTTGTTTTATTGACTATGATGGTTACTGGTTTACTTATTTTAGGGCCTTTATTGCATTTTGTGGAGATGGGCTTGGTAACGGTTATTACACAGCTTATTCATGCTCCTTTTGGGATTGGGGGACTATTGATTGGGTTTTTGTATCCGCTTGCGGTTATGACTGGAATGCATCATTTATTTATTGCTGTCGAAACAACATTGCTTGCGAATACGGGGTTTAACCCTCTAATTACACTTTGTGCGATGTACGGATTTGCGAATGCTGGCACTTGTTTGGGGATTACGCTAAAAGCGAAAAAAAGCACGGTAAAAGTGGCCGGATTGAGTGCAACCCTTACGCAATTGCTGGGTGTTAGTGAACCGGCTTTGTTTGGAGTTGTTATGAGGTATAGCATGAAACCGCTATATGTTATGATTGGCTGCTCGGCTGTTGGGGGCGCAATCTTATCCATCCTAAATATTAAAGCTAATTCATATGGTTTGGCTGTGCTTCTTTCTCCTTTAATGTACATTTATGAATGGAATCAGCTGATCGTTTATATTGTGGTTTCCGCTCTGGTTTTTACTGCCGCATTGATCATTACCTACTTATTTGCAGTTCCAAAAGAAGTTATGGTAGAAGATCGAAGCCAGAAACTAAGCAATGCAAGTTAATAGCTGCAAAATGGAATGAATCTATTCGCTAAAAACGAGTTGCTAGTGACTCGTTTTTAGTGTTTGAAATTATTTTTGGAGGGGACTTCAACTAGTGGGCTGTTTGCCTTTAATGTTATAAAATAAAAACGCAAAATCCTGGTGTTATTCTTTCCAGGTAGGAGATACATCGTGAAAAAGAAATGGATCATCCGATTGATTATCTCGGTCCTTCTTATTTCTATAACAGGATATGTAGTCAAGTTTCTTAGAACAGATGATAGACCTAAAGTAGTTGTGGTGTTAAAGGATGCAGATACACAATATTGGGAAATTGTGAAAGCTGGAGCGGAAAAAGGTTTTCGAGATTTTGATATAGATGGTAAAGTTATCGCGCCCCGTTATGGATCAGAAGCAGATGCACAGGGCTTCATGTTAAAAAGTATTCTTGCAGAACATCCCGATGCATTAGTTGTTTCCCCCTTTGAATCACCTCTTGTTATGTCTAGCTTGAAAAAAGCTGCCCAAAGTAAAATTCCTGTATTATTAATAGATACGGATATTCCTTTAGAAAATAAAACTACTTATATTGGTACTGATAATTTTGAGCTAGGCCAAAAAGCAGGGGAATTACTGGCTTCAGGGCTGCAGCCTGGAGATAAAGTAGCTCTTATTGCTGGAGACTTAACTAGTTCAGTTATAAGCGAAAGAATAAAAGGAGCAATATTGAGCTTCGAGGCTGCAGGAATCAAAATTGCAGTCGAAAAAACAGAATTACCAAATGAGTCTTTGCCGGTTAGGGCAGCAATGACAACGATTTTGCAGCAGTATCCCGATGTGAAAGGTGTATTTGCTACTACTGATATTATGGCATTAAGTGCTTTAGAGGTCATTCGGAAACACGGGAATAGTATCCCTGTCATGGGGGTAGATGGGATCGTTAAAATGCTTGAATCAATAGAAGAGGGAGTTGTGCCTGATACAGTGGCACAGAATCCTTATGATATGGGGTATATAAGTGTTGAAACTGCATGGAAAGTGATACAGGGAGAAAATGTTAGAAAAACTGTTGATACAGGTATCGATCTTATCACCAAAGATAATGCGGAGCAGAAGCTAGACTTCCTGAAGAAATTGTTGAAATGATATTTACAGCTGCTTTTGATTAGAAATAATACGCATTGCAAATTATCTCTTCTCTACAGTAAAATAGGTATGAAACTGTTTTCATATTTACCTTGGCAGTGGAGTGATGGAAAAGTGTCTACAATATCAGATGTAGCAAAATTATCAGGATTATCAAAAACAACTGTTTCACGTGTAATAAATAATCATCCATATGTTTCGAAAGAGAAAAAAGAGCAAGTGCTAAAAGCAATGGAGGAGCTTGGCTATACACCAAATCCTTCCGCAAGAAGACTAAGAGGACAATTGACAACTACACTCGGGGTTATTGTACCGAGGATTGTGAATCCCTTCTTTTCATATTTGGTGAACTCGATTGAGCAGACTGCCTATCATAAAGGATATCAAGTGCTGATTTGCCAAAGCAATGAAGATAAAGAAAAAGAACTTGCATTTTTAAATTTATTGAAAACGAAGCAAGTAGATGGAATTATTATGACGGCCATTGAAAATGATTGGAACATCATTCAGCCGTTTACCGATTACGGTCCTATTGTGCTATGCAACGAGTATGTGAATCACGCAGATGTTCCAATCATTCGTTTAGATCAATACAAAGGGACATATATAGGTGTGAAGCATTTAATTGAAAAAGGGCATCAAAAAATTGCTTACTGCACAGGAGGACTGTTTGACGAGCAGGGGAAAGATAAAGATCGCAATTATGGTTATCAAAAAGCATTAAAAGAAGCAGGGATTGTAATAAATCCAAAGTGGATTTTTGTGAATCAGCACACTATTGAGGATGGGAAACAAGTAATGAAGCAAATTCTAGAGATGGACGATCGTCCTACTGCCGTTTTTACTGGAAGTGATGAAATTGCTGGCGGGATGATGATTGAAGCAAAAGGGCACGGCTTAAGAGTTCCCGACGATATCGCAATTATTGGCTTCGATGACCAACCTCTTGCAGAAATGTTGGATCCCAGACTAACAACGATTCGTCAGCCTGTGGACCAAATGGGGGAAAAATCAGTGGAAGTGATTATTGAGATGCTTCATAATCCTGAAATGAAGATTGAAACGTATGAGATGTCAATAGAATTAGTTGTTCGAGAATCCACATAACTTTTTATAGGATTATGTTGTAATTCCTGGGGAGGAATTTTTACTATAAGTATCCAACGTTTTGTCATGTAAAAAATGATAGTATGTTGGTAAAAAATTAAGGATATGTTGGGCATAAAGCACCTTCATTTACTCAAAATTTGAGTGATGGAGGTTTCTTTTATATCTTGTATATATTATAATGTGTGTCTATGCCTGCTAACATAAGGAGAAACACGTTAGAACAAAATATAACTGTCGCTCGTAGTTCATGTACGATTTGGCGGAAATTTGGTTAAAATGGAAGAGGGAAAATGATTCAATGAAGGTATTAGACTTTGCAAAAGCTAAAGAAGAAAAAGAAGCGCTGTCTCAAGTGAAGGAAATGCCAATTGATGATATTAGACAGCTTTCGCATGATGATTTATTAACTCGTTTGCAATCTTGTATTGATTGTCTGTCATTAAATAGGCTGTTCTCAGAAGAATGGAACTCTTATAGGAATCACATTGACGATTTAATGTTAATTCTGGATGAGCGCTTGAAAAAAGCAAAAAGACTCCCGTATTAGTGGGAGTCTATATAAGTTGAATTTAATTCTTGCACCTTCTTATTCAGTGACTAAATCATCATTCAAATTGCCTTTATAAGGTATTGTATTCTGTATGAATTTGTGCTGCAATGGGATTGTGAGAAAATATTTAGTTCAACTTATATAGATACCATAAATCATCGAGGGTTTGCAATGGTGCTTTACTACTACCTGTTGCTACTGTCGTTGCAAATGCTGTTAGGGCTGATGTAATAATTGGATCCATGATACTATCTCCATTCTTATTAGTACAAATATATCAAATATGACGATAAACACAAAAATATAATGGATAGTTTTTTGATCAAAACACCATTTTATACTAATCCAGAGGGGCAAAGATGCTCCTCTTTTTATTGTAGAAAGAAAACCACCGGCATTTCGGGGTGGATTTATCTATTTTTAACGCTTTGATTTTCTATATCCGGCAGATTGAGCTTCTGATTCTGTACAGAACATTTCTTCGGCATCCGTTTTGTCATAGAATGCCTGTCCTGGCATGTGATAAATTTTCTCCCCGTTTGAAGAGATGTTACCTTTAATATTACAATTCTGTTTTGGTGTTTGAGTTGCAAGCAGATAAATAGTTTTATATAACAACTAAAATGTATTATTTGATATTCAAGGGTATGAAAATGTTTATTTGGGAGATGGGTTTCAGCCAATAAAATGAATTTGAATTGGCAAGAAAAAATTGCAGATTCTAAGAATGGTTTTCCCACTAATATAAATAATGTAGGAACCTTTGCGTTTAATGCTCTTGCAAAACGGTGTTTTTGTAATGTGACAGGTAGCGGGGAGGTCAATTACTTGATATTTGGTGCTGTTAAACATTCTGTAAGTTTGATTAACATTACTGTTTTTAGAGTACAAGAATATGGAGATAAGAGGAATCGATGAAAAGGAGAGTTTGCTCCATTTTTTCATGAGGATAGAATTTGGAATCATTACATTGAAACGCTTCGTGACTAACGAAGGTTAGGAGGAAATGAATTGGAGGTAATCGGGAAAAGCGTCATTCGTAAAGAGGCGTGGGATAAAGTGAAGGGCCGGGCGAAATACACGAATGATTACCAATCCATTGGGATGCTTTCTTGTAAAAAGGTCATTAGTCCATACGGGCATGCTAGAATCACTGCAATAGACACGACAGAAGCGCTAAAAATGCCGGGAGTTAGGGCGATTGTCGCTGGAGAACATTTTCCGCTCACAGGTGAGGCAATTCGTGACCGTCCGCCAATTGCCGTAGATAAAGTCCGTTATCACGGGGAAGTAGTTGCACTGGTTATTGCAGAAACTCCAGACCAGGCCAGGGCAGCAGCCAATCAGGTTAAGGTCGACTATGAATTATTGCCAGTAGTAAATTCACCGACACAGGCATTTCAAGAAAATGCTCCCCTTGTTCATGAAAAGTTAGGCGAATACAAAAAGGAGGAGGATTCACACCCGGTTCCGGGAACAAACATTGCAACTCATATTAAAATTCGCAAGGGTAACATGGAACAAGGCTGGGCTGATAGTGAAGTAACGGTAGAAGCAAGTTATTCCTTTGCTCCTTCTGACCATGCAGCAATGGAAACAAGATGTTCGACTTGTGAGATTTTACCCGATGGAACAATCAATATAATGACCTCCTCCCAGGCCCCTTTTATGGTCAAAACACTTATAGCTGATTACTTTGGTGAGGATATGGGGAAAATCGTTGTTCACACACCGTTTGTAGGAGGAGCCTACGGCGGAAAGGCAGCTGTTCAGCTTGAAGTACTTGCCTACTTAGCATCGAAGGCTGTCGGCGGTCGGCCTGTAAAGGTCTGGAATGACCGTGAAGAGGATATCATTACCTCCCCAAGTCATATTGGTTTGGACGCAACAGTTAAAATTGGGGCCGATCGCAGCGGGAAAATTCAAGCTATGGAAATCCTTTATCTGTGGGACGGCGGTGCTTATTCCGATAAAGCTATTGATGTAACGAGATCAGGGGCAGTGGATTGCACAGGTCCTTACAATGTTGAGAATGTCTGGGGTGATTCGTATTGTATGTACACCAATCATCCATATGCATCCCCATTTAGGGGCTTTGCCCATTCCGAGCTTTCCTTTGTCATTGAAAGAACAATGGACTTACTTTCACAAAAGCTGCAGATGGATCCGCTTGAACTCCGTTATATAAATGCTATCCGTCCAGGAAACACGACACCGACAAGGGTTCCCTTAAATAAAAGTAATTTAGGAAACTTACCACAATGCATTGAGAAAGTAAGAGAGTTAATCCGATGGGAAGAAGGTCCAATCAAAGAGGTAAATGAGCGTTTTATTAGAGTAAAAGGTGTGAGCTGCAGCTGGAAAACGTCAACGATTGATGCTAACGCTCCCTCAGGTGCTATTTTAACATTTAATCGGGATGGAAGTATCAATTTAATGTCAGGACTTATTGAAATTGGAACGGGAACGAAGACTGTGCTGGCTCAAATTCTCGCTGAGAGACTTAAAATGGATGTCGATAACATTCATGTTCGAATGGAAGTTGATACCCAGACAATGCCAGAGCATTGGAAAACCGTTGCCAGCAGGGGAACATTTATGGCAGGCAGGGCTACCTTAAATGCCGCAGAAGATGTAATTAATCAATTGAAAGAAATAGCTTCATGTGTATTAAGAGCGCCAAAAGAAGATTTTGAAGTGGCAAATAGCCGGGTGTTTTTAAGGGATGATCCAGTGATCGGATTACATTTTAAAGATATTGGCTACGGTTATAAGTATCCAAATGGTAATGCGATTGGTGGTCAAATCATTGGTAGAGGAAATTATATATTACGCCATATAACACATTTAGATCCGGAAACGGGAGCTGGGAAACCAGGTCCGGAATGGTCCGTTGCAGCATATGGAGTAGAGATAGAATTTGACCGTCGGGATTATACGTATCGACTCATAAATGCTGCGACGGTGGTGGATGCTGGCCGGGTAATGAATGAAAAAGCGGCATTAGGTCAAGTGATGGGTGCAATGAGTATGGGGTTAGCGTTCGCTGGGAGAGAAACATTTTATTTTGATGAGCTTGGGAGAGTTTTGAATCCGCAGCTTCGGACGTATCGCCCGCTCCGCTATGGAGAGAATCCTCATTACTTGGTTGGTTTTGTAGAAAACCCGCAGATTGATGCGCCATATGGAGCCCGTGGAATAGGAGAGCTAGGATTAATGGGAATGCCTGGGGCCCTTGGGAATGCGTTGTCCGTGGCTGCTGGTGTTTCGCTTTATAATTTGCCATTAATTCCAGAATTGATTTGGAAAGCAAAGGAGGCAGCAAAGAATGCTTCCGTTTGATTTTGATTATTATAAACCATCTTCCCTTCAGGAGGCTGTTAATTTATATCAGTACCTAAGCCAGCAAGGCAAGAAGCCTATGTTTATATCAGGTGGAACGGAATTAATTACGCTTGGCAGAATTAACTTAGTCTATACGGAAGCGGTTATTGATGTAAAAGAAATTGCTGAAAGCAAAGCCATGCAATTTAGCGGAGAATATCTCGTGCTGGGAAGCTCAGTCACTCTTACTGAACTTAGCGAGGAGAATCTATTCCCTTTATTATCTAAAACGGCAAGTGAAATTGCTGATCATACTGCTCGGGTGAAAATTACGCTTGGCGGGAATATATGTGCGCAAATTTTTTACCGTGAAGCCGTTTTACCTTTTTTGCTCTCTGACAGCCAAGTAGTCACGGTTGGACCGGAAGGAACTAGGGTGACCCCTATTAATGAGATATTTCGGGAACGGCTGCAGCTTTCATCGGGCGAGTTTCTTGTACAAATAGCAACAGAAAAACGATTTACTGAGGCACCGTTTTTTACCTTCAAAAGACGCCAACAGTGGGATACTGGTTATCCATTAATAACAATCGCAGCTTTAAAAATCGATAATGAGATCAGGGTAGCTTTAAGTGGACTCTGTCCTTTTCCTTTTCGATCACAGGGGGTAGAAGCAGCTTTAAACAATAAAGAATTGCCAGAATCCGAAAGAATTGAACGCGCACTAGCTTCATTACCAGAACGGATTTTAGATGATGTCGAAGGTTCAGCAAACTATCGCTTATTTGTATTGCGAAATTTATTGTTGGATGTTTTAGAATCATTAGATAAGGCATGAGTAGGGAGGAAGATGAAGGGAGGCTAAATGCTTGAAAACACAAACAATCGTGTTGAGTATCAACGACGAGGATCAGACGATTACGGTAAGAGCGGCAGACACTCTTTTGTTTACACTAAGAGGAAAGTTGGGCTTAACTGGCGCAAAACCAGGTTGTTTAAATGGTGATTGCGGAGCCTGTACGGTGAATGTTAACGGCCGGCCGATGAAATCATGCTTGATGCTCACCGTTGAAGCGGTTGGAAAAAAGATTACAACAGTTGAAGGATTGAAGGACTCCCCGATTCAACGTGCATTTGTAGAAAACTTTGCGTTCCAATGCGGCTATTGTACACCTGGCTTTATCATGAACTGCCATTCACTGATCGAGCAGCATCCCGATGCTGCTGATAAAACAATTAAAGAATGGCTGGCATCAAATATATGCCGGTGCACCGGCTATGCTGAAATTGAGAAAGCGGTAAAATCCGTTCTGGAAGAGAAATAAGTAGTTGTTTTGTTGCAATCGAGTTGTTTAGAACACGTAAAAAAGGATTTCGCCTGTCGGCGAAATCCTTTTTTGAGTTATCAGAGTTTCTTAATATGCTTATGGAGTTAAGATAGAGCTACCTCACGTTCCAAGTTAGCTGATTGGACTTGAATTTAAGGTTGGAGGTGGTCTTTCTACATCTTAATCCACTCAGATTAGTTCATTTTATAAGAGCGAGGGATATAGATATATAGTTCAATGTCGATTATATTATGCTTGAAGTGATTTCTGCTTTGATTTATTGATATTTTCAACAGTCATCCTCATTTCCGCGACAAGAAAGAGGAGATACACATAAACAGCTTCTAATAAGCATAGGGTGTTTTTCTTTAGGTTTGCTAGAAATAATTTCATATGGGTTGTCCTCCTTGTGTCTAGTAGGGATATCAGTATCATACTATTGATTATCCGCACAATGTGACTTAATGTCAGGTTTTCTATCATGGTTTTTTCATAGCTCTTGGGGAGTAATAAGGGAGAGGAGAGGAAGCGTAGATATTAAAAACTATGTTTTAGGATACCTGAACTGTAACTTGGTCTCTTGTATGCTAAAACATATAGGAAAGGGGAAATGGATATCTTACCTGCAAAAGCCGAGTAGATTGTGGTGCAAACGGGGAAAGCATTGATAGCCCCGGAGAGAAAAGGAAACCAATAGCTATTAAACTCACAAAATAAATTCCCCCTAGAACAAATAAACTGCTGAGTTCACTCGTCTTGGGGGAGTTCTTTAGTTTAATACTATACTTCAAGATTCTTTATTAGGAGGTTTTCTAGAGGATGTTTTATTAATAATGTAATAGCTTAAGATTAAAATAAGGATAACGAAAGCGTGTAGTAATGTATTGAAGGGGTTATCATGATCAACGATGATTAAGCGGAGCATTGCTGTAATACCAATATAGAGAAAGTATCTCATTGGAAAATGGTAATTTTCCCGAAAGTATTTTACAATCATTGAAATAAATTCAAAATAGAGAAAAAAGACAAGAATCTGTTCGAGGAAATTGTGAAAATTAGTTGTTTCAGATGTGATAATAAATTCTACAAAATGAAAAATTTCCTTAGCCATTAAAATACATAAAACCGTGGCAAGTATGATTAATGATGCATTTAAGACAAATTGTAATATCGATGGGACAGCGGTACGAAAAGTAGGAAGTTTGCTGAATTCAAAAATTGCTTTTTGCGAGGTCATTCTCCAAGTATCTCTCATTCATCAATCCCCCCTTTATCATAAATTACTTTTATATTATCAGCTGAAATAGAAATTTAGTTAAAAAGTGGAACATTATCTAACACATAAAATAAAAAATGTAAGAAAATATTACAATACAAAACCTAATGAACCAGTCTTATGTTAATGGATGAATGGTATTCCATAACGGCTTTGTATGATACATACACATTTCTATTAAGCTTTTTACATAAACAACAAGAAAGTTACAAAAAATTTAAAAATTTGCTTCACTCTGATGATAAAAGCAGTTCCTATGCCTCTTCCTTTTATAATAGATAGGACAATGGAGAAAGGATGGTTATGGTGGAGGCATTTGAATTAAAAGTTGAAGATTATGAACGAGCACGCGATGATTATGACAATTTGTTGCGAAAGATTGATGAAAAAGCGGTTGAAATTGTGCGCATTTTATTTGAAGAAGAAAAAGAAAAAAAGCTTTATATAAGATGGGAATACGGCACGTCATTTGTTCATAGCTCTAATGTGATCGTATTACTAAGATCAGACGGTTCCCCTATTTACTTGGAGCGAAACGAAGTGATGGGGATCATTGATACAATTGACCGATTATATAAAGATACCCTGGTAATAAACAATTAAAAAAAGAACGGGATATCTCGTTCCTTTTCAAATTAGTAAGGACGATTAAAAAGGATTTCGCTGGGCAGTGAAATCCTTTTTGAGATGTAGAAAAAATCTGAGTTTTTAAGTTTTTTGATTCGGTATGAATGGAGTATAGGCGTTTCGGACCAGTGATCTCCCTCTGTTAAGGGAAAAGGAGCGTTAGGGATATAGCTGATATGGCGGCTTGTTACACGGTCAACAATTATCGGTAGAGGAAAGACAGACATAACAGGTAAGTTTTCCGTTGTTGTTCCCGGGCAAAAGTAGAGGTAACTGTAAAGGATAGTGCAGGGAATTATAGCCTGTACACAATGGGAACGGTAGTACGGTGAGTGAAAGATTAAATGTATATAATGCACCTATGCTTTGTTATAAAAGGTTACATTTGAGAAGAGTGCGAAAACAGTAATTAGGCTAAGTACACTAATGCTAATGGATGTACATTAGGAATGGTTGTAGCTTTTGCAGGGATGGGGTAACTCATCCTTTTTTCTTTATAAATATAATTTTTCGGAAACGTGGAATCGCAATATTGTTTTAGCTATGGATTATGATAAAATTTCAAATGAGCTCGCGTTGGATAGATTTTACTCTTTGTTGAAGTTATCATTTTTTCAGTATATACATAATTTTCGTTCCGTAAAGTATTTGTTTGCAGTTTAAAATGATTTAAATTCTAGCGCGAAATGAATTTATATCAACTCATAGTAAATTAAAATCCTTTCAATTACATTCTAATTAATCAATAATAATTTCAACTGGGATCTATTCTCTTCTGCTTCTGTATGGCTGAGTCTATTTAATTGATATTTTTAAAAAATATATTATATAATACTTAACAAAGTTAACTTTATTCAAGTTTCCTAAACATTTCAACCTTATTTTTCAATATAAACAAATTAGAAATTTTGAAAATATATGAATATTGGATTAAAAAAGGATTGAAAGGTATAAATAAAGGTTGTATGATACGTATTGTTACTTTTATTGTTATAAGTTATTACATTTAAAGTTATGTTTTTGAGTGCCACGACTATGCTTTGGACTTTGATAAGCACAAGGGGACTTCTTAGAGGGGGGACTACAGCTAGAGAAACGGCATCAGGTGCAGGAGACGGGATGACAGGCGCTAGAGCTATTGAGGAGATATCTCTGTACAAGCACCTTTCGAGGAAATGTTTCAAATAAGAAGGAGGAATAAAAAGTGGACTCTATGACTTTTGTTCTATTTGGAGCGACAGGAGATTTAGCTAAGAGAAAAATTTACCCAGCTTTATATAATCTATTTATAGATCAAAAATTGCCTCAATCGATTTCTATTATTGGTTTAGGTAGAAGAGAATTATCTGATGTCACATTTCAAAATCATGTGGAGCAATCGATAGAAACATTTTCTAGGAGAATAGAGAATGATTATTCCAAAATGGGAGAGTTTCTTGATGCTTTCCGTTACAAGGCCTTAGATGTAACAAACACTGAAGATTACAGGGCTTTATTGAATTTTGTTGAGCGACGTGAGGAAGAATTAAATATTCCAGAAAATCGAATGTTTTATCTTTCTGTTGCACCAGAATTTTTTGATGGGATTGCTTTAAATATTAAGGAGAGTGGATTAGGTTCGACAAAAGGCTGGAAACGTCTGATTATTGAAAAGCCATTTGGACATGATTTAGAATCTGCTCGTGATTTAAATGCAAAGCTAAGCAAAGCCTTTGAAGAAGAAGAAATTTATCGGATTGACCATTATCTTGGAAAACCAATGGTTCAAAACCTGGAAGCTTTAGCATTTGCAAATCCTGTTCTGCAAGCATTATGGAATAATCAATATATTGCTAATGTGCAAATTACAGCTAGTGAAACAGTTGGGGTAGAGGAGAGAGCTGGGTATTATGATGGAGTAGGGGCTATTCGTGATATGGTGCAAAACCATATGTTACAGCTGCTGATGATGACAGCTATGCATCTGCCAAAACAAATTAGCGCAAACGATATCCGTGAGGAAAAGAGAAAGGTTATGGAATCCCTTCGTCCATTAAAAAAAGAAGATGTAGGCTTACACGTCATGCGCGGTCAATATAGCGCAGGGGAGATTAATGGTCAGTCGGTTGCTGGGTATACAGATGAGCCTGGGATTGAAGTCTCTTCTCAAAATGACACTTTTGTGGCTGCTAGGTTGTGGATTGATAATCCGTTTTGGGCTGGAGTACCTTTCTATATTCGTACAGGCAAAAGAATGAAAGAAAAATCTACTCGTGTCGTAATCGAATTTAAAGATTCGTTAAAAGAGTTATATAAAGATCGAAATGAGCAAACAGAGCCTAATCTTTTGATCATCGAAATCAATCCGAATGAAAATGTTTCTCTACAGCTCAATAGTAAAAATCCATTAAATGATGGAAAGATGGAGCCTGTGAGAATCCATTTTGCGTCAGAACAAGAAGGTGTACCTGAGGCTTATGAACGGTTGATTTTTGATGCGATTCGTGGCGATTCCACGTTCTTTGCTCATTGGAAAGAAGTTGAATTGTCTTGGGAGTGGGTGCAGCCAATCTTAGAAGCCTTTGAGGAGAATCTTGTACCGCTTCATTTATATGAGGCAGGTTCATATGGCCCTGAGGCGGCTCATCACTTGCTGAAAGAGGATGGATTTAAGTGGTTGTTAGATAAAGAATCCCTTAAAACTTCAGAGTTAGCTCTACAAGCTTAACTATAGAAACAAAATGACAAGGAGAGAGTAAACGTTATGAATTCTAACATTGAAACATTGGCTATTAATACGATTCGAACTTTATCAATCGACGCTATCAATCAAGCAAATTCCGGTCATCCAGGTCTTCCGATGGGTGCTGCTCCAATGGCGTATGCACTATGGGCGCATCATTTGGATCATAATCCTGCAAATGCAAAATGGTTTAACCGGGATCGTTTTGTTCTTTCCGCGGGACACGGCTCTAGCTTGCTGTATAGTTTGCTTCACTTGGCTGGATATGATGTATCTCTAGATGACTTGAAGAGCTTCCGAAAATTAAACAGCAAAACACCAGGACACCCAGAATTTGGTCATACAGATGGAGTGGAGGCAACGACAGGTCCTTTAGGACAAGGGATTGCGAATGCGGTCGGGATGGCGATGGCGGAAGCACATTTAGCTGCGAAATTTAATCAAGACGGATTTCCTGTCATTGACCATTACACATATGCCTTAGTTGGTGACGGAGATTTAATGGAGGGTGTCGCTTATGAGGCGATGTCGATGGCTGGTCATATGAAACTAGGAAAATTAATTGCTTTATATGATTCAAATGACATCTCTTTGGACGGTTCCTTAAATCTTTCATTTGCCGAAGATATTCAAAAACGAGCAGAATCTGCTCATTGGCAATATTTACGTGTGGAAGATGGAAATAATGCCACAGATATCGCAAAGGCGATTGAATTAGCAAAACAAAATCCAGATCAGCCGACCTTAATTGAGATTAGAACGATTATTGGTTATGGCAGTCCAAAAGTTGCCGGAACAAACAAAGCGCATGGAAATCCGCTTGGAGAAGAAGAAGCGAAAGCGACAAAGCAAGTGTACGGCTGGCATTACGAAGAGAATTTCTTTGTTCCAGAAGAAGTAAAAGCCCATTTTGCCGAATTAAAGCAAAAAGGGATTGGAAAAGAAGAGCAATGGAAGGAATTGTTCCGTTCGTATAGAGAGGCTTATCCTGCGCTAGCAAATGAACTAGAACAAGCGATTACAGGTGAGGTTCTCATTGAGGCAAAAGATATTTTGTCATTTGATACAGGGAAAGCTGTTTCAACTCGCGTGGCGAGCGGAGAAGCAATTAACCACTTTGTGAAATCGATTCCTGCTATTTTTGGAGGAAGCGCAGATCTTTCCCATTCTACTATGACTGATATCAAGGGAGAGGCAGCATATGCAGTAGAATCCTTTAGCGGACGAAATGTCTATTTTGGCGTTCGTGAGCATGCGATGGGGGCAGCCGGCAATGGGATGGCTCTTCATGGCGGGGTAAAGCCTTATGTAAGTACCTTCTTTGTGTTCAATGATTACTTAAGACCTTCTATTCGTCTCGCTGCTTTGCAAAAGCTGCCGGTTACGTATGTGTTTACCCACGATTCAATTGCGGTCGGAGAAGATGGTCCAACTCACGAGCCGATTGAGCATCTCGCTGCTCTTCGTGCGATTCCTGGTCTTACAGTCATTCGTCCATCAGATGCAAACGAAACAGCGAATGCTTGGGCATATGCTTTACAGCAAACAGATGGTCCGGTTGCTTTAGTACTGAGCCGTCAAAACCTGCCTGTATTCCATGAAACAGAGGCGAACATCGAGAATCTTTCTAAAGGAGCTTACGTGTTAACACAAACGGATGAAAACCCAGACGTGATTCTGATTGCTACAGGTTCGGAAGTGTCCCTGGCTGTGAATGCAAAAGCTGAACTGGAAAAAGAGGATGTATCCGTTCGTGTTGTGGCTATGCCGAGCTGGGAGCTGTTCGATCGTCAATCAAAAGAGTATAAGCAGCTTGTTCTCCCTGCTTCTGTTACGAAGCGTGTGTCACTCGAAATGGGTATTTCCCTTGGCTGGGAACGCTATGTAGGATTCGAAGGAGAAATTTTATCTATTGAAACATTTGGGGCTTCAGGAACAGGAGCTGAGGTTATGGAGTTGTTTGGATTTACAACAGAAAACGTTGTTCAAACTGCAAAAAGTCTGCTTCAAAATACAAAAAGTCTACTGCATTTTTAAAACTAGGAGGAAATGAATGATGAAATTTTTTATTGATACTGCAAATCTTACAGATATTCAAAAGGCATATAGAATTGGTGTGTTAGCTGGTGTTACAACCAATCCTTCCTTAGTAGCTAAAGAAGGCGTAAAATTCGAAGATCGTATTGCGGAAATTTGCCAAGCAGTTCCGCGTGTAGAATCAGTTTCGGCTGAAGTCACTCCCGATGCGGTTACAGCTGATGAAATGATTGCGCAAGCTGAAGAACTGATCAAAATTAACGGCGGAGATGAAAAGGTTACAATCAAACTTCCTATGACATTGGCTGGTTTGGAGGCTTGCCGTTATTTAGCAGACAAAGGTGTGAAAACGAATGTTACGCTTATTTTCACAGTAAACCAAGCGCTGTTAGCAGCTCGCGCTGGAGCAACGTATGTATCGCCATTCTTAGGCCGTTTGGATGACATCTCTGAGGACGGTGTACAATTAGTAGCAAAAGTAGCAGAGCTATTCCGTGTTCATAACTTTGATACGCAAATCATTGCGGCATCTGTTCGTCATCCAGATCATGTGACTCGTGTAGCAATGGCTGGCGCTCATATTGCAACGATTCCGTACGCAGTCATTGAGCAAATCTCCAAGCACCCGCTAACAGATCAGGGCATGGAAAAGTTTGCTGCTGATTGGGCGGCAGCTCCTAAAAATTAAGAGTAGCAATTTCATGGTTCTTCATAGGGCGTTAGGTTCTATATGAATACTAACGCTCTCATGTATATGACTATGGGTAAGAAAATTTGATGCAAGAAAGAAGGATTAACTATGTCAAAGCAACAAATTGGGGTTGTCGGTGTCGGTGTTATGGGCAAGAGCCTTGCGCTGAACTTTGAGAGCAAAGGCTATTCTGTTGCCCTCTACGATATTTCAGAGGAAAAAGTAAATGAAATTCTCAAGGAACATCATGATAAAAATCTTGTAGGGACACATAAAATTGAAGATTTCATTAACTCTTTGGAATCCCCCCGTAAAATTCTTCTGATGGTGAATGCAGGAGATATTACAGACAAGGCAATTGATTCTTTATTTCCTTATCTAGATAAAGGAGATATTTTAATTGATGGCGGCAATACGTATTTCGTCGATACAGTTCGCAGAAATAAACGTTTGGCTGAGAAAGGTATTCATTTTATCGGTGCAGGTGTTTCTGGGGGACAAGAGGGTGCATTAAAGGGACCATCAATTATGCCTGGGGGACAAAAAGAGGCATACGAACATGTGAAGGAGATGCTTGAGGGTATTTCTGCGAAGGTGGATGGCGAGCCGTGCTGTTCCTATGTAGGGCCAGATGGCGCAGGCCACTATGTAAAAATGGTTCATAACGGAATTGAGTATGGAGATATGCAGTTAATTTGCGAAGCATACTTTTTCTTAAAACAAACATTAAATTTAAGTGCAGAAGAATTTCATCAGATCTTTACAGAGTGGAATCAAGGCGAACTGGAAAGCTATCTCATTGAGATTACCGCCAATATTTTCACAAAGAAGGATGAAGAAACAGGCAAGCCGTTAGTAGATCTGATTTTGGACATGGCGGGACAAAAGGGAACAGGAAAATGGACAAGTCAGAATGCGCTTGATTTAGGATCAGCGCTTCCGATTATTACAGAATCCGTTTTTGCCCGTTATCTATCTGCTGTAAAAGAAGAGCGGGTGCATGCGAGCGAAGTATTATCTGGTCCTACAGAAAAAGCAGCACTTGCAATTGGAAAGGAACAATTGATTGAAGCGGTACGCCAAGCTTTATATATGAGTAAAATTTGTTCATATGCGCAAGGACTTACCCAATTGAAGGATGCCTCAGAGCAATATGACTGGAATCTTGATTTAGGAAGTATCGCTATGCTATGGAGAGGCGGATGCATTATCCGGGCAGGATTTTTACAAAATATCAAGGAAGCGTATGACCATAATCCGAGCCTGCCAAATCTTCTGCTTGATCCGTACTTTACAGAAATTGTCGGGGCCTATCAGGGAGGACTACGACAAATTATTGCGATAGCAGCGCAGCAAGGAGTTCCAATTCCTGCATTCTCAGCAGCTTTATCGTATTATGATAGCTATCGCACGGCAACCTTGCCTGCAAACTTACTGCAAGCGCAGCGGGATTATTTCGGGGCACATACGTATAAACGAATAGATAAAGAAGGTATCTTCCACACAAACTGGATTTAAAAAGCGGGGAACGAAATACTAGAAGGAAGAAGTGACGGACGTTTGAAATGGCTTTATGTCCGTTCACTCCTTTCTTCTGTTTAATGTACAGCGCTTCCATACCGAGTGTGATATGTTCATACGTAACATCAATCTTGCTTATAGCAAAGAAACCTTGGCTGTTAGGCTTTTTTACAAGATTTTCGTTTATTTAAAAGAAAGGCGGTATGCTCTCACGACGATACCGTCAGCTGCAGGCTGAAAATCAAATTGAGGCAGCCGTTCAAAACCGAACTGTTCATATAAATGGATTGCATTTTTCATAAACTCTCCAGTATGTAATCCGATTGAACGGAAGCCTTTCGATTTCGCTCGTTGAATACATTCAGAAATTAAAGCGGCTGCGATTCCTTTCCCCCGAGCCTCTGGCGTTACCGCAAGCATCCGTATTTCAGGATAATCCAACTCATCAACCAAACCGTCATATGCATCAGTTTTCGCTGGAAATAAAACAGCGCTGCCTACTACTTTACCATCTAGCTCGGCAACCAATCGTTCAACTCCTGCTTGTGTAGCTGTGTCCGATACGATTGCTTGTTTTAGAGCGTTCCAATGCCCCTCCGGAAGCACTTGTGCATATTCTTTATAAGCGTTAATTCTCTGTTCTTGAATATAAGATAATTCTCCTTTTAGAGCATCTCGTATCCTCATAATCTACGAACTCCTTCGTAACATATTTTAGTCCTATGAAAAAAAGTTATATTCTATTTACATCTATAAGGAACTATAGCATAGGTAGTGTTTATGTTAATACCATTTTCGGGAAAATAGATAAATAAAGCTATTGAATTTTATCAAGAAATAGGTGAGAGCATCCCCTTCTCAATCATGTGAAGGAGCGTTAGCAAGTAAGTAGCGGATAGTTCAGGTTAGTATTTTGGTGTCTAAGTTTTGTTATAAAAACAGGTGAATAAAGGTGGGAGATTGCAGTCTCCCTTTTGGAATAAAGCCTGTCCTCGATCGAGTTGTTGTTCTGTGAAGGAGTATGACAGACCATTTATAGAACGGTGGATTAGGGAGTTACCAGTAGGGAGGATTTATCTCGGCAGGTTTATTCGTTTTCCTTTGGTTACAATGTCTCACCGGTTTGATAAACAACACTAAAAAACGTACATAAAACATAGCAGCAATCATTTCTTATTTATGTTAGGAGAAGAGATAATGAGCAAATTCATTAGCATACCGATATTAATGATACTAGATGTTCAAAAAGGCTTCGTCGATCCCTATTGAGGGAAGCGAAATAATCCTCAAGCCGAGGAAAATATTTTACGATTGCTAACAGAATGGCGTAAACGTAAGTGGAAAATCATTTATTCCAAACATTTATCTGTTTTGCCGCAATCACCGCTCTATCATAAAAATAAGAATGCAACAGACATTAAGGAGGCGCTTCAGCCTCAAGAGGGTGAAGTCGTTTTCACAAAAAATGTAAACAGTGCTTTCATTGGTACTGAACTAGAATCTTACTTACGAGAGCAGCAAGTTAAATCAGTTATTATGACAGGCCTTTCGACACAGCATTACGTTTCTACAACTACCCGGATGAGCGGGAATCTAGGCTTTGATACGTATGTGGTCTCTGATGCAATCGCGGCCTTTGCTTTGAGATAACGGATCCCAAGGGTGCTCTCCATTCTCCTGATGCAGTCCAAGAGGTAGAACTTGCCACTCTGTATAAAGAATTTGCGACAATACTAACGACTGACGAAATTTTGAGTCAATTGGAGAGCTTATGATAAAGAAGCACAAAAAGCACAGGATGATTCTGCGCTTTTTTCTTGCTTATAAATAATCATCTTAGTTTTAAAAACTTTAAGAAACGGTGGTAGGGACACTTTGACAATGATGAATCATCATCTCTTAAAAAATATTGCTTCCACTCATAGTTATCCTCTTTACCGTAGCTGTTTAAATCAAGGTGAATAGGGATGGAGTCATAATTCTCTAACCGGTTTCTTACCATAATTTTTATTCGCTCGGCATAGGAGGGTGACTTATTAAATTCCTGTAATACCCATCTAGGTGTAATGGCGAGCATCATAAAGTCAAAATGTCTGCTCTTTCTATTTTCGTGAGATGGGGTCGCACAATACATGAAATATTGTTCTCCATGATAACAGAATTCCCAAATAGGATCATGTGGGTCAGTCGGAATGTCTGTTGGCCATTCTATATCGTCTATCGCACTTAGTCCGCTTAGTTGTTGCCAGAATAGTTGTTCATATTGTTCAACATGGTATGTTTCTTTCATATCCTGTGGTGTTTCATAAAATATGATGAGGGAAGTATAGTTGCCAAATTGTCTTGAAGTTTGAGTGAACACGCTTAATAGCTCAGCAAGCTCATGTAATGTAGAATCTTTCCGAGGATCACCTATAAAGCCATAACGCAGTTGATTTAAGGAGAAGCCGATTGTAGCTGGTATACAAGGAAATGGTTTCTTTTTATCAGTCATTTTCTCTTCGAACTTTTCTAGGGCAGCCCTTTTCCAGTCATCGAGCTGATTTCTAAGAGTGGAATCATCTGTATATAAGAGTTTAATAATAATCACCTCACAATAACTTCTATAATGTATTCGAGGCAGGGATAATTGGGATGACGTCCGTCTATATTTGGGCATTTATACTTGAATGCCTAACAAATTCCTTGTTTATACTGCTGCTAAAAGATTTTGCTTGCTTCAGTCTAGAGGGATAAATGTGTTTAAGTCCATCGAGCTGGAGATTTTGAGCTATCGGTTCCAAATCAGATCTATGATTGCAGGGGGTTAAATCTAGGGGAAATACTACCTTGAACAGACTACCTACTAAAAGAATTACACAGAAGATATATATAAATATGCTCAAGCATTCCCTCAGAAAGTCATAACCCTTCGCGTTTGGTATTAACCTTATAAAGGAGGGATGCTTATGAGCTTTAGAATGAAAGTCGTCCGTACCTTTAGCAGCCAGCATCATATCACAACACATCGATATTCAAAAACTAAAAAGCTCGTCCTAGGCAGTTTGTTGGGGGCGATAGCAGCGATTCTTCAATCTGCAGGGTTAATTGCTGGGATTGGATATGTTTTTAGTATGTTAGCGACAGGTCCTATTGTTCTTGCGACTGTTCTATCTGCTCGCATTGGATTTTTGACATATATATTGACCTCTTTATTGTTGGTAATTATACAGCCCACTGAAGTACTTATTTTCCTTTTTACAACTGGGCTCTTAGGGATTAGCTTAGGTATGAGCTTTAAATTCGTAAAGAATAGTGCATTGGTTTATTTGATAGCAGGAGCATGTCTGGCATTTGGGATTGCTATTTTACTGTATGTGTTTCAATTTCCTTTTCTAGGCCCTTCAATTACAACTCAAGTAAACGGAAAGGTTATTCTTGGCTTACTTATCTTTTCTGTTTTGTACAGTGCGATATGGATGAAGATATCTGTGTTAGGTATGAGGAAGCTGAATAAAAGGATGCTCAGAAACGTGACCTTTGAAAATCAGTAAGGACTTGTAGAGGCTGTATTGGCAATAATCCGGCCTTTTATAAATTGGAGAGAACCAAGCGAACTGCTTGGTTCTTCTTGCACTTTAAGAAAGTATAAATTTCTAGCTGGAGGACAATTCGACGTAGCGGGAAATTTTAGGAAGAAAGTATAAGTACAACTACGCCTCTGTCTTCGCCCAAGAGCAGGGCTCGCCAATCGGCGAGTTTTCTTTATTGCATTGGAAGCAATCAACTCATGAAGCTCTAAGGTTTCATGCCAAGCCAAAGCTTTTGCCCTGTTATTCATCTCTCTCCTTCTGACCGAATTTCATGGTCGTGTATGTCCGAATAGAAAAATGGGTGCCTGTATTGTTTAGAGGGTACGACCTGAATACAAGCTTATACAGTACAGGTTCTATTGATGGACACAGCATAGTGAGGTCAGTACAATGAATGATAGAAAGGAGCGGTTAGATGAATTTTAATTTAAAAGAAGCTATGGAGATTCTGGAGCGCACACCACAAACATTGGAGTGCTTTTTATCTGGCTTATCTGATGAATGGCTGAAATGCAATGAAGGGGAAGGAACTTGGAATGTCTCCGAAGTGATTGAGCACCTCATTGAGGGGGAGAAAACGAATTGGATACCGAGGTTAGAAATGATTCTTCAGGAAGGTGAAAGCAGACCATTTCCCTCATTTGATCGTTATTCGCACTTAAATGAAACGTCTGAAGGATCAATTGAGCAAAAGGTGCTTGAGTTTAAAATGATTAGAAAACAAAATATAAACAAGCTCAAAGTTCTAATCAAGCCTGAACTGCATCTTGAATTGACGGGCGTACACCCTGCATTCGGTGTAGTGAAGGTAAGAGAGTTGATTTCTACGTGGGTTGTTCATGATTTAACACATATTGCTCAAATTGTACGAGTGATGGCTGAGAGATATCGGACAGATGTGGGCCCTTGGAAAGAATATTTAGGTATATTGAAAAAGGAATAATGAACATTCAATTCGTTAATCGATAGCTACGCAGCACGATGCCGGGTCAAATGGAACATCCGGTTCCCTTTGTTTAATGGTTGTTATTAGGATATTTGCAATGAAGCAATAGTTAGCAAAACACTGAGACGCTTGCTCGAGTACTATGAGCAAAATGGTAGAGCGATTAGAGAAGAATAGGATTGTCTATCGAGCATCTAGTCAAAAGACACACAGATCAAAATAGTTGTCCTGAGTGAAAACGAAGAAAGATTATCGCGGAAAGGGAAAAGCTATGGGTACATAATCTTTTCAATACTTTCTTACTGAAGAGAAAGGAAACTTTTTTAACCCGATAGAAAAGTTGGTATGTTATATGCCAAAGAAGAGAGAAAATATAAAAACAATCTGATGCAACAGTCCTTTGAAAGGGAGGTGTGCAGTTTGAACTGGAAAAGAACATTAGTCATTTTATGGATATCTGATTTATGCTGTGCGATGGGAATGAGTTTAATTTTACCTTTCCTTCCTTTGTATATTGAACAATTAGGGGTTCATCAAATGGAAGCAGTGGTACGATGGACGGGCTGGATTTTTGCCTCTCAATTTATTGTTGCTGTCTTCTTTCAACCTCTTTGGGGATCAATGGCAGACAGGTATGGTCGAAAGGTCATGCTCTTGAGAGCTGGATTTGGGATGGGGATTGTTACAGCCTTGATGGGGTTAGTGAATCATCCTTGGCAATTACTTGTCTTGCGGATGATTAACGGGGTTTTCTCCGGATTTATTTCTATGTCGGTTTCTCTTCAAGCTTCCGTTACCCCCAATGAACAGTCAGGTCGGGCATTGGGTACTTTACAGACAGGGCTTATTGCCGGAAATTTGTTAGGTCCTTTAGCGGGCGGGATTTTAGCTGAGAAAATAGGCTATCATCATATCTTCTTTTTAACAGGCGCTTTTCTCTGTACAGCAGGTCTCCTCATCCTGTTCTTTGTACATGAAGAACATCAACCTGTGGCACAAGTAAAGCAGAAAAATAAAGTAAGCTGGGAAATGATCAAACCATTACTTCCAGTTTTTATTGCTTCCTTTGTTACGAATGTAGGAATGATGAGTATTGAACCGTTAGCCACAGTCTATGCTAAAACATTATATCACGGTGTGCATTTAGAATTTTTCTCCGGACTTGTTGTTTCAATTACAGGAATGGCTAATCTTATTGGAGCGCCTACTTTAGGGCGAATTGGCGATAAAATTGGTCAAAGAAAGGTATTAGCCTTTGCTTTATTGATGGCTGCTCTTGCATTTATCCCGCAAGCATTAGCAGGGAATCTAACCACCTTATTGGTTGGACGCTTCCTTCTGGGGTTATTTATCGGAGGCATGGTACCTTCTCTTAATGTTTTAGTAAAAAAATTGGCTCCGACTGAAATTCAAGGTACTGTCTATGGCCTCAACAGTTCTTCGCTTTTTTTAGGGAATTTTGTCGGACCTCTAATCGGCAGCCATGTTGCCGCTACATGGGGAATACGGTCTGTCTTTTATGTTACAATGAGCGTTCTCCTCATTAATTCTGTTGTGGTTTATTTTAACCGCTTCCTAGAGCCTAATGTATCTAGAGAAAGGAAAATGGCTTCTTAAAAAGAGCGAAAACCCTGTTTAATGAAGTATATCTGCTGCTGATCTGTACTAAAATTTGTGAAAGCATGTTGTTTTGGTGATTTTATTAAGGCCCATGTTGAGAGGTTGAATGATTACTGAGCAACATTGTAGTGAGGGAGGAGTACTTTTCACATTATGTAAATCACTGGTATATAGTTGTATAATACAAATAGTGGGGAGTTGTGTTGTCATACAACTATTTGCAAATAAAGTTGGTTTTTAACACTTTAAGAAAGTATAAATTTCTAGCAGGGAGACCATTCGACGTAGTGAGGAATTTTAGGAACAAAGTATAAGTGCAACTACGCCTCTGTCTTCGCCTAACGGCTCGCAAATCAGCGAGTTTTCTCTAGGAATCCTGAAAGAAGTCCCTTCCTCAAGCATGTGAAGGGCACAGCAGCAAGCGGAACAAACACTGGAAACGGATCTGTTCCAAACAGGTAACAGCAATTGGGGCTTCGGAAAACTGAAACAGAAGGAGCAGGAGCGTAAGGACAACCATCCAAACGATAAAAGATAGAGACATGGCTTATACCTTTAGCCTTTATACTAAAGAAAATACATAGCGAACGAAGTTCTTTTGTTGAGCCAAATGGTATAATAAATTGGAAGAAGTAGACACTAAAAGGGGTTTCCTTATGCCCATATAGAAGTAGATAACTACAAAACTCATTTGAGTTGTATTTATGCAAAAGAAAAAGCTGAAAGAATAAAGGGAGATACGATGACCGAGAAAGAAGGAATCATAAAAGCAGGATGGAATTTAGACAATAGTTATTCCCGTTTACCGAAATCATTTTTTTCAAGCCTCAATCCAAACCCTGTACGCTCACCGAAGTTGGTTATTCTGAATAGTGCGCTGGCAGCATCCTTGGGGTTGAATGCCGAGGCTTTGCAAAACAATGATAGTGTAGAGGTATTTGCTGGAAACCGCGTCCCAGAGGGAGCTTTTCCGCTTGCGCAAGCTTACGCAGGTCACCAGTTTGGACATTTTACGATGTTAGGAGACGGCCGGGCTCTGCTGCTTGGCGAGCAGATTACTCCTGAAGGTAAGCGAGTTGATATTCAGCTCAAGGGTTCAGGAAGAACGCCATACTCCCGCCGAGGCGATGGCCGGGCGGCACTTGGACCGATGCTGCGAGAATACATTATTAGCGAAGCGATGCATGCGCTTGGTATTCCTACTACCCGCAGCCTAGCAGTAGTAACAACCGGTGAGTCAATATTCCGTGAAACAGAGCAGCCTGGTGCAATTTTGACCCGTGTGGCCGCCAGCCATCTGCGTGTGGGCACTTTTCAATATGCTGCAAACTGGTGCACTGTCCAAGAGCTTCAAACCCTTGCTGATTATACATTAGAAAGACATTTTCCAGGCAGTGACACTGCCTCAAACCGTTATCTTTTTCTGCTTCAGGAAGTGATGAAGCATCAGGCCGATTTGATTGCCAAATGGCAATTGGTTGGTTTTATTCATGGAGTGATGAATACCGACAATATGGCTCTTAGTGGAGAAACGATTGATTATGGTCCTTGTGCCTTCATGGATACGTATGATCCAGCAACGGTGTTCAGCTCCATTGATGTGCAAGGTCGCTATGCTTATGGCAATCAGCCATATATTGCCGGTTGGAATCTTGCCCGATTTGCAGAAGCACTATTACCGCTGTTGCATGATAATGAAGATCAGGCTGTTGAACTGGCTCAGAATGAGCTTTCGAAATTTATCGAGTTGTATCATAATACCTGGCTTAGAGGAATGAGAGCAAAGCTGGGAATATTTAATGAAGAAAAAGAGGATGAGTCCTTGATTGAGGGTCTCCTCAGTATGATGCAGGAGCATCGTGCAGACTATACAAATACCTTCCGTGCATTAACCTTTCATACACTAGAAGATACCGCCCTGTTCGGAATCCCGGAATTTAATCAGTGGTATGAGCGATGGCAAGCAAGGCTAAGCAGGCAGCCGGAATCAAAAGACTCCTCGCATGAGCTGATGCGAAACAGCAATCCTGCAATAATCCCTCGGAACCATAGGGTAGAAGAGGCGCTGGAAGCTGCGGTGGAACAAGGAGACTATAGCGTTATGCAGCGGCTGCTCCATGTTCTTTCAAGCCCTTATGCACACTCATGTGAACAGGCTGAGTATTCTACACTGCCTGCGCCATCAAATCGTCCTTACCGAACTTTTTGCGGTACCTAATGTGAACTACCACGAACCTAAAGTATCGTGATTTTACGCCCGCAAATATAAAAGCATTGGGTATAGAAGGATATTTGCAGATTAAAAATGTTAATTGTTCCGTAAAGAGGCGCTGCCCACTGAATGGGGAGCGTTTTTTCTTACTGTAGGAAAGTATAAATTTCCAGCTAGAAGTCATTCGACGTAGTCGGAAATCTTAAGAATACAGTGTAAATGTAACTACGCCTCTGTCTTCGCCCAAGAGCAGGGCCCGCCAATCGACGAGTTTTTCTTTATACATTTGTAAGAAAGTTTTGTACATGTAAGATGATAAGGAGAATTTTATGAAAGAAGCGGATGTGGTCATTGTTGGTGCCGGATTTGCGGGACTTTCAGCCGCGTGGGAACTAACAAAAAGAAAAGTAAATATTGCTGTAATCGAAGCTATGGATCGTGTAGGAGGACGTGTACATAGTTTTCAAACAAAGGATGGCGTAACGGTGGATCTTGGAGCACAATGGGTCGGGCGCCAGCAAAAACGCATGCAGTCTTTTACCAAAGAATTTGGTTTGTCTCTTGTGAGTACTTATACAAAAGGGAAAACAACGTATAATCTAGGAGGAACGATAAAAAAAGTAGCAGGGGAAAATCCGCCACTGTCATCTGAGGGACTTTTTGATTTATCTCAACTCAAATGTAAAATGGAAAGCTTGGTAAAGGAATTGCCTGAACAAGAAATATGGAAATCGCCCTTGGCAAAAGAAATCGATACATATACTTTAGATGCTTGGATTCAAAGCAATTTGTTGACAGAAGAGGGAAGAGATTTTTTTCGTTTATTTGCAGAAGTGATGTGTGTGGAACCTTATGAACCTTCAGCGTTAGATTTTTTATGGTGCTTAAAAACGAGCGGCGGTTTTCAGCAAGTTTTAACAGCAGAAGAAGAATGGTTTGCAGAAGGAGCACAGACACTTGCTTTAAAGATGGCAGATGCAATAAAGGATCATATATACGTAAGTACACCAGTTAAAAAGATTGAGTACAATAAAAATAATGTGCTTGTTTTTTCTGAAAAACAAGTTTGGAAAGCGAAGAAGGTAATTGTTGCTGTTCCGCCAAGTATTAGCGACCGGATTGAATATGATCCACCTCTTCCAGCAGGCCGAGATTTAATGACACAAAAAATCGGGCAATCATCGGTTAGAAAAATGATTCTTATTTATGAAAAACCTTTTTGGCGGGAAGAAGGTTTAAACGGTCTCGCACAATGTGACAGAGGCTTAGTTCGGTTTGTTGCAGATAGCTCGCCGAATGATGGGACAAAAGGGGTTTTAACGGTTCTCTCTGGAGGAAGGCATGCGAGAGAACTAGCGGGATTTGAAAAGCACGATCGTAAGCAAATCGTTTTAAAAGAGATGAGTTCCTTGTTCGGTCCAAAAGCTGGACAGCCGATAGCATTTTATGAAAAAGATTGGACGGAACCATGGATTCGAGGCGGATATTCTGCCCATTTTCCTCCTGGAATTATTACCGCTTTTGGAGAATGGCTGCGAAGACCGATTGGACCGATTCATTGGGCGAGTACGGAAACAGCAGATGAGTGGAAATTCTATATGGAAGGCGCTGTACGATCAGGAGAACGCGCGGCAAAGGAGGTGTTTGATACGCTGAAGTGAAGAATTGTTTTAATTTTGCTCTGTAGTAGTGGGAATGAAGAAATATTCAATAACAGTAATAGATTTATGCTTTTACAAATTGATGCTGGTATCCAAGGGAACAATGAGGAGATGATAGTGCTTTTATCCAATATTTAGATGAGCCTATAGGTAGTATCAAATGGCTCGAATCTAAATTGGTTTGAGCTGTTGATTATGACATTTAACTGTCGGTCATAACTTCTTCTCCTCACGTTGTAACCATTTGGCCGCCATTTACATGAATTGTTTGTCCAGTTATATAGGAACCGTCATCTGATGCTAAAAGTACATAGACTGGGGCAAGCTCATACGGCTGTCCCGCACGCTTCATTGGCACATCTGCTCCAAATGTTTCAATTTGCTCTGACGATTGAGATGCTGGTTGTAAAGGAGTCCAAAATGGACCAGGAGCAACTGCGTTCACTCGAATCCCTTGTTCAACAACATTATTAGCCAATGCCCTAGTATAGCTGACAATGGCTCCTTTTGTTGCAGAATAATCAATTAGGTCTTCACGCCCAACATATGCAGTGACCGAAGCGGTATTCACGATACTGCTTCCAGCGGACATATATGGAAGTGCGGATTTTGTCATATGGAAAAAAGATAAGATATTTGTATCAAATGTAGTTCTTAGCTGCTCATCACTAATGTCTAATAAGCTCTTTTGAACAAACTGCACACCAAGATTATTGATAAGAACGTCAACTCTGCCAAACGAATCTACGGCTTTCTTTACAACATGTTGGCAAGCCTCTTCTTTTCTTAAATCCCCAGGTATTAATAAGCAATGCCTTCCTAAATTCTCAACTGCCTGTTTCGTTTCCGCCGCATCCTGGTGCTCATCGAAATACGCAATAACAATATTGGCTCCTTCCTTGGCGAATGCAACTGCAACTGCCCTTCCGATACCGCTGTCTCCACCGCTGATAATAGCCGCTTTGTCCTTCAGTTTGCCGGTACCGATGTAGTTTGGGTTATCATAAATTGGGCGAGGCAACATCAAATATTCAAGTCCCGGCTGCCTGTATTGCTCCTGTGGCGGAAAAGTCAAAGGAATCTCCTTACATTTTATTTTTGAACCATAATAAGGATATTTCGGATTCATACCAAATCCCCTCCCAGCCTCTTTTTCAGGTTAGTATATTCTGCCCAGTTAAATAGGTGAATGTGGGAATGCTATGAGGAATACCACCATAAATACTTATATATGAATTAATGTGAATGTGAAGGAGGTCAGTCCAATGGTTTCGAAAGAAATACTGGATGGCTTTGAAATATACACATTACAAAACGAGAAGATGATTGCATATTTGTGTCCGGCATTGGGCAACAATTTGTATAGGTTATGGGATCAGGTTACACAAAGTGAAGTGCTAAGGACACCAAAAGGTCTTAATGTGTTAAAAGAGAAAGCCATTTACTACGGTATACCTGTTTTGTTTCCGCCAAATCGAACGCGTTTTGGCCGTTTTGAGTTCCAAGGAAGAGTCTATCAATTGGATATTAACTGGGAAAACAAGCATAATAACCATGGATTTCTCGCGTGGCATCCATGGAAAGTAGCAGCCACTATGCAAATTGGTAACAGTCAGTCTGTCACTTCGACATTTGCTACGGTGGATTTCCCAGATGTTTTGCGACAGTATCCTCATGATTTGTTTTTTAGCATGACATATGACTTAAGTGGAAGTACGTTAACACAAAAAGTAAGCATTACAAACCGAGGAACAGTAACCGCGCCTGTTGGCTTCGGATTGCATCCATGGTTTCATATTGGTTATGAACCGGAAAAATGGATGTTTACACTTCCTGTGTCCTATGAGTGGGAGTTAGATTCTGAATTAATGCCAACAGGTAAATTGATGAACCTGGGTTCTTATGAATTATTAACTCAAGGGATGAATGTAAAGTATGTGGAAATGGAGAAATTGTTTTCAATCGGCAGTCACCCCCATCTGGCCGTGCTTTCCAGAAAAGATTATGAAATTCGAATCCAAACTTCTGAATTATATAAGTACTGGCTTATATATACAATGGGAGAGACTGATAAAATTATAAGTATTGAACCTTATACCTGGGTAACAAATGCGCCAAATCTCTCTTTGCCCCCTGAGTTAACCGGAATAATAGCTCTTCGGTACGGTGAAACAATAAAACTTACAACTACAATAGATATTACGCATCAAAGTGATAATAGCCATTGTAATAGTCAATTCTGTAAACCTCAATTTTTAGCATTATGCAATAGTCAAGATAACCATGTAATACTCCACAAGGACATTGACCAACAAAACCATAACCAAAATCAAAGGAAAGACTCCCCTTATAGTTATTACAATGAAAAATACCGTTCCCAGCTCCACTTTTCTCCAGAAAGAAATTGGATAAATGATCCCAATGGTTTGGTTTATTATAAAGGAAAATACCATATGTTTTATCAATACAACCCTTATGGTGACAAGTGGGGGAATATAAGCTGGGGGCATGCGGTAAGCAAAGATCTTGTACACTGGGAACAGCTTCGGGTTGCCTTAACACCTGATGGACTCGGACTGATATTTTCAGGAAGTATTGTAGTGGATAGACATAATACAAGTGGGTTATTTAAAGAAAGCTCTGAAGGTTTAGTCGCAATATATACTAGTGCAGGAGAAATGCAACAGCAAAGTCTAGCTTATAGCACGGATGAGGGAATAACATGGACTAAATACAAAGGTAATCCAGTTATTCCAAACCCAGGAATAAAGGACTTTAGAGATCCAAAAGTTATGTGGTATGAGAAAGAATACAAGTGGATTATGGCTTTAGCTGCTGGAGATCATATACAGTTTTATTCTTCTAAAAACTTAACGGATTGGAAATACATGAGTAGGTTCGGAGAAAATGAAGGATCTCATGGAGGTGTTTGGGAAGTTCCAGAATTGATTGAACTCCCTGTTGATAATGATCCGAACAATACCAAATGGTTATTGAAGGTCGATATAAATCCCGGATCTGTTGCTGGAGGTTCTGGAGGACAGTATTTTATCGGGGCATTTGACGGTATGAGGTTTATCAATGAAAATCCTCCGAATGAGATTCGCTGGGTAGATTATGGAAAGGATTTTTATGCTGCTCAAACATGGTTTAATACGGGTAGCCGAAAAATTTGGATTGGTTGGATGAACAATTGGCAATATGCCGATGTCACCCCCACTAATCCGTGGAGGGGTGCAATGTCTCTTCCAAGGGAATTAGCATTAAAAACATTTCGGGGAGAAGGAGTTAAGCTGATTCAAATGCCGGTTAAAGAACTGAAAGGAATTCGAAAAAGTCAATATCAATGGAAAAATGAAAAGGTAATGCCTGGGAAAAACATTCTTTCCAATATTAATGGTAAAACAGTTGAAATTGTAGCTGAATTTGAGTTGGGATCTGCTTCTGAGTTTGGGTTTAAAGTAAGAAAATCAGCCGCTGAAGAAACTGTTATAGGATATGATACAGAACGGCACATCTTGTTTGTAGATCGTACTTGTTCAGGGGAATTTATTTTTTCTCCTGCTTTTGCAGGGAGACATGAGGCTATTTTGAATCCGATTCAAGATGGAATAAAGCTTCACGTTTTTGTAGATTGGTCCTCTGTTGAGGTATTTGGAAATGATGGAGAAATTGTTTTTACCGACTTGATTTTCCCGAATCCATCAAGTGATCGGATAGAACTGTATAGCAAAAATGGATATGTTAAGTTGAGTTCTTTAATAGTGAATGAATTAGAGTCCATCTGGCAGTAAGAAAATCGGACGCAGATTGGATAGGAGAGGGGAGAGAGTTACCCTCTCTTTTTGGTTTACACTTTAAGAAAGTATAAATTTCTAGCTGGATGGCCAGTTCGACGTAGCGAGAAATTTTAGGAATAAAGTTATAAGGGCAACTACACCTCTGTCTTCGCCCGGGGAGCAGGGCTCGCCAATCGGCGACTGTTCTTTACGGTATGATTTCTGGTTGTTGTGTAATGTTAATGGTATGTAGATAAACAAAAAATAATGGATCTTTGCGTTGGTAAAGCTGGCAATAAATACATTGCAAAAACGTATTTAAAAACTTAAATGTTTGTTGTATACTGACTAAGCAGTGAACGAAATGCTTTAAATACATGCCGCTTAAATCGGTAAGGCATGATTGAATAAACATCGAAGTAACTGCTTCAGCGTACTCATCGAGCTGCTGTTTGAAATAGCCTTTTTGAGATGAGGACGATGAGAAAATTAGTAAGTGGTTGGGGGCTCTAGCTCGCACCATTGTTATCATGCGACCGTGGCGGAACGGCAGACGCGCTAGGTTGAGGGCCTAGTGAGAGCAATCTCGTGGAGGTTCAAGTCCTCTCGATCGCATATGTCCTGCAATGTTCGTGATCCCTACATGTTTTAAACCGTAAGATTGATTCGGGATTCCTAATGTATTTGACTGATGCCACGCCTACTCGTTTAGGATCGCAGGAAGGTCAATATGCGGAAACCCACCTGTGAGAGCGGGTTTATAAAACATCTGGGAACACGGCATATGGTGGGAATGCCTTTAAAAAAGACATAGTTTATTCTATATTAAATACATACCGTGATAGGCGGGGAGATAGCGGTGCCCTGTAACTCGCAATCCGCTCTAGCGAGGCTGAATTCCTTTCAGCGGTATGATGGATGTAAGGCTTTGCCTTATATAAGCGGTGTTGACCTTTGGAGTCCTCGCAACAGAACCCCATGAATTTGGTCAGGTCCGGAAGGAAGCAGCCATAAGTGGAATGTTCTGTGTGTCGCAGGGTCGCTCTGAACGAGCTGGCTGTATAAGTAACACTTATGTCATCATATCAATGAAAGGTTCACGGTGTTTCACTCATTTGGGGCCTTAGCTCAGCTGGGAGAGCGCCTGCTTTGCACGCAGGAGGTCAGCGGTTCGATCCCGCTAGGCTCCACCATAAGTATTCCGCAATAGCTCAGCGGTAGAGCAATCGGCTGTTAACCGATAGGTCGTAGGTTCGAATCCTACTTGCGGAGCCAAATAGAGAAGTACCCAAGTGGCTCAAGGGGCTCCCCTGCTAAGGGAGTAGATCGGGTAACCGGTGCGAGGGTTCGAATCCCTTCTTCTCTGCCATACATATGATGATTTTTAGCTATAAGATATGAGGATCACAGCAATCATCATATGATAAGAGTGATGTTTTTTCTAAGGTTTCCTTTATTAAAAAGGGATTGCATGAAAGAAAAAGACATGTTATATTGTTCTTCCGCCAATGAGGGTTCATACGAAATGATGGTTGGAAAGAAAAAGAAATAAATTTAAAATCTATACATTTAGTTTATGTGTTTTGACGAATTCAATTTTTTTAAACATTTTCTGGAGGGGTAGCGAAGTGGCTAAACGCGGCGGACTGTAAATCCGCTCCCTCAGGGTTCGGCGGTTCGAATCCGTCCCCCTCCACCATCGGATTTGAATAAGATGTTTGAAGCTTGCGGGTGTGGCGGAATTGGCAGACGCACCAGACTTAGGATCTGGCGCCTTTGGCGTGGGGGTTCGAGTCCCTTCACCCGCACCATTTATAATTGTATATGATATAGTGTTTGTCATGCGGAAGTAGTTCAGTGGTAGAATACAACCTTGCCAAGGTTGGGGTCGCGGGTTCGAATCCCGTCTTCCGCTTTTATGCCGGTGTGGCGGAATTGGCAGACGCGCACGACTCAAAATCGTGTTCCTCTGGAGTGTCGGTTCGACCCCGACCACCGGTATTATTTACGAAAGAAAAATGAGAGTGCTCGTCATCTCAACATTTTTAGCGTTCCTGCTTTGGGCAGGGACGCTTTTTTTATTTCCCTGAAAACTAATAACGAATAAGGTCAAATTTGGCGCACCTGCTAAAGTGCAGTAGATGCTTGTATAAACAAAATTCAAAAGGTGGATTATATTGATGTAAGATAAGCAGACCTTCTAGTATTATAAAGGGGTTCCTTGCCATTCATGCTTAATATAGGATTGAAACATTTCTTTTTACCACTTACAACAGCGTTAACAATTAAATATGCAGAAGGTATATAATCATGAAAAAATATTTAGACATTTTGATTAGATTAGGCTTTACCTTACAGGTAACGAAAACCGCTCTTGCAGCAGCAGTATCCTGGTGGGTTGCGACACTATTATCCCAAAACCAATACCCATATTTCGCCCCGCTAGCTGCCATTTTAACTTTACAAGTAACTGTTGCTGACTCCTTGAAAAAAGCCTCGTATCGAATAACAGGAATTATTTTAGGTGTGGTAGTTACTGTATTAATCAGTCATTGGCATACCTTTGAAATCAGTGTTGGCACGATCTTTATGCTCGTACTTATTGCAATGACGATTCCAACAGCTATGCATTTAAACCCACAGATTATATCACAGGTTGGGGTTAGCGCATTATTAGTATTTGCTTTTGGCCAACATCAAGGATATGCAGCAGGAAGAATCATTGAAACCATTATCGGATCAGGAATAGCCATTATCATTAATGCATTTTTGTTCCCTGCTAATACGATGCCAGCCGCCGAGCAAAGCATTCTGGTACTTAGTCAACTCTCTTCAAGCGTTCTCAAGAGTTCAGTAACCTTATTGAAAGCAACTACTGAAAAAACCCATACAGAACGAAATAACATCAGGGATTTGGTGAAGGAAACAGAACGATGTATTCAAACCGTACAATTAACGCAGCAAAGTCTAAAATATAGTCCGTTTCTCATGAAGGTAAGAATACGATTAACGCATATTACCTTAGGAATGAATCAATTAGAAGATGTTACAATACAAGTCCGTGACGTATACAGAGGCTTGTTCGACTTACGTTCCGCAAAGGAGTTTCAAAATGAGTATGCACATATAGAAGGAGTGAAGCCTGCTATAGAATCAACAGCTTCTTGTATTGCTTATTTTGGAAAGGTAATTATTGAATCTTCGAAAGAATCTTTGTCTACGCTTATGACTAACATTGAAGGGGCGCGTTCTATTCAGTCGCGGTGCCTCTCAGATATACGGAATGTAGAATCTCTGCCCATACTGCGAGATTTAGGGGGAATTCTTACTGACTTAAGCCGTATATTGAGAGAATTAGAAGAAGCAGCTTTAGCTTTGACAAAAAACAACGGTTAAAATGACATCCATCACTGTTTTCAGCAGCCAACGGATAGACTGATAAAAGCTCCTGCTTCTGGTAAAATACCGTTCCGATAACAGGTCCGTATTGATGAGTCCAGCGCATAGTAGTTATAAGATCTGCCTATGAAAAGTTTTTTGAAGATGGGGCCTATACAGGCTTCTACAGTGCAGGCTGTAATTTTTACTTAAGCTAATTACAAATCAATACGCTCAGAATGTATTGATACTAAAGAGAATAGTAGATTCAGGCAAGTCTGAAACATCTCCAAGGAGAAATCGAGATCCTGTCCATGCAAGCGTGGAACATGTATGGTTTACCTCCGAGCAGCGGTTATCTTCATAGCACACGAATATGCATGCAATGGGAATGGATGAAAAAGAGGTTACTCCATCATAACGAAAGTGGGGAGGGAGAAAATTGAAGCATCAACAGCTTATGAAGGATGGTAAGTTAAAATATAAGTTTGTTAAAGAATTTGAGGTTGAGGGTGGTGCAAGACAGTTGGAAGCAAAACTTATTAAGCAATATAAAAAGTTAGGTCAAGCAAAATTCAACAAACATTGTTGACAAAAACAGGGGGCAGGTGCATAATTATCCATAATCTTACGCGTCGTTTTTTAGGAAAATTGAACAAATGTTGATTTGCCAATAGTCGGTGTGGGGTAGGTAGAGAGTTACGACTCAAAATCGTGTTCCTCTGGAGTGTCGGTTCGACCCCGACCACCGGTATCAACATAGTCAGAAAACCAGTAAAGTCAATGGAATACGAAATAAATTAGAATCCATCTGTAACATCCAAAGAAAAATTCGATCGTCAGTTGACAATCGAATTTTTCAACAATGTGAAAAACCTCGCAAAAGAATGATGCGAGGTTTTTGCATAGTTTTTAGCAGAAGCCGTAGCCACCGTAACCGCCGTGGCCGCCACAAAAACAAACTGCACCGATAATGATAAGTAGGATAAAGAGAACAATGATTAATGCAAATCCATGACCAAATCCATGTCCATGTCCATGACCAATTCCACACTCTGTTCCAACATTACTCATACATATTTCCCTCCTTGAGATTAAGGAAGGAGGTTCAACTACAGTATTTCCTATGGGTTATTTCACTATATTCCCCGCTGCTGTATCTTGTTACATTTCGTGGGCAAATGATGAAATCGCCTATTTTTTTGACAAATAGAGCTCTTATAAATTAATTGGAACGGAAATATGCAACTGACATACAAGCTGCTCACTATCCACGATCGGCTTTTGATGCGCTGCCAGTTTCGCTTGCGGAAGATTTTGTAACTCCAGTAATTTCTCCGAAGAATAATTTACGACACCAAGACCAATTGTTTCATCATTGCTATCTGTAATCTTAACAACTTCACCGTGATTGAAACGGCCTTTTACCTTCTGGATATGCGGAAGAAAGAGGCTTCCTTTCTTTTTCATAATAGCATTTTTAGCCCTCATATCCACAATCACTTCCCCACGCGGGCCAGAATTAAAGGCAATCCATTGCTTTTTCAAGTTTAGATTCATAGCACTGGTCGTTACTTCAAAGTAGGTTCCTATTGCTTTTTGGTAAACTGCATCATATAAAATATCCGGAGTGCTTGCTTTTCCCAGGAAGGAGGGAATGCCGGATGCTATTGCAATTTTAAAAGCATCGATTTTTGATTTCATTCCGCCGGTTCCGATAGCACTCCCCGCTGCACCAGCAGCCTGTTCTATGTCTGGGGTGATGTTATAGATCCTTTCGAATCGCTTTGCGTGTGGATGCTTTCTTGGATCAGCATCATATAGGCCATCGATGTCTGATAAAATAATTAACATATCAGCATCCACAAGCCCAGCGACTTTTGCGGACAAGGTATCATTATCGCCAAATTTTAGCTGATTTATGGCTACAGTATCATTTTCATTGATAATGGGAACAATCCCGCGCTCTAGCAAAATGTTAATCGTATTTCGGACATTGTTGTAACGATCTTCGGCAGAAAAATCATCTCTAGTTATTAGGATTTGGGAGGCAACATAGCCATGGGATAAGAAAAGCTCTGAATAAGCCTCCATTAAAAGCCCCTGTCCAATAGAGGCAGCAGCTTGTTTTTCTATCAGAGCAGTTGGACGTTGCAGGAACCCGAGCTTTCGATAGCCAGCTGCAACTGCACCTGATGAAACGAGGAGAACTTCATGTCCATTATCTTTTAAACGTACCACTTCATCTACTAATTTTTCTAGCTTCCTACGACTAATTTGACCGTGTTGGCTCGTGAGCGAGGTGCTGCCAATTTTCACAACCACTCGCTTATTCGTCGTGTCGGATATCATGTAATCACTCCTATCGTTTTTATACAGTCTTTGTTTCTTTCCTAAGCTGTGCACTAATTTCTTGTGACCGCTTTGCAGCACCTTTGACAGCTTGAGCAATCGCTCTTCCGCCTCCGTGTTTTTTGAGGGCTGCTAATCCAGCAGCAGTCGTACCATTCGGAGATGTAACTTTTTCCCTGAGCTCAGCGGGTGTGTCGTTTTGCTGCATGATCATTTTAGCAGCACCGAGAATTGTTTGTGCTCCGATGTTACGCACCACTTCGCTGTCTAATCCGGCTTCCTTTCCGACTGCTTCAATATGCTCCATCAAATAATAAAAATAAGCAGGGCCGCTTCCAGCAATGCCTGTAAAAATATCCATATGATTTTCATCAATGATGTATACTTCACCTAAACATTGCAATAATGTTTGCGCATACGCGACATTGTTTGCAGTCGTATATATTCCTGCCGAGATAGCGGTGGCCGATTCTTGGATCATCGCAGAGGTATTGGGCATTACGCGAATAACTTGTTGATCTTCATGAAGATAGTTCTCGATGTAAGCTGTGGAAATTCCTGCTAATACAGATAGGATCAACTGATTAGGCCGTATGTGGTGCTTGAGGGATTGCAGGACTGTTTGCGCGTGTTTTGGCTTCATTGCCAAAATAAGCACATCTATCTTATCAAATGATAGGTGCTCTTGTTTTATACCTTGTATTCCGTATTTGTTGTGAAGTTCCACTAATCGTTCTGTATTGCTTCGGTTCGTTACAATGATATGATTGGGAGGAGTTTGTTCTGTGGCAACGATACCAGCAATCATCGCTTCTGCCATGGAACCAGCTCCTAAAAAAGCAATCGTTGGATTCTTGACCATCTCATCACTCCTGTTTTGTGATTCGTATGTTTTGAAGAGAACAATTATGCTTAGAAAAATCAAAGAAAGGTTGATTTTCCATTTTTTTCTAATTGAATCTGCGCTGTAATTTATCTTAACATTCTCACATTTGTTGTCAAGGGAGGGAGGAAATAACGGATTATATAAATGTAATGATATTGATTGGTGCAGCACTAGCTGTTTATATGTCAAAAATATCGTGATATTTTATGAGATGGGTATGACATAATTGTCTGAATATTTTTAATTCAATTTATTTCGAAACCGTTTTCTTTTCTTTGATCATGGGAGATAAGTACGTTGATACAGGCTTAAGAAAAGAGGAGTAAAGCTTGCAAACAGAGATACTTCTTGCTAGGATAAATAACCATAAGCTGTTGGGAGGATTATACAGCTAGGCTTTTTTCTGTAAGGGGTGATAAAAAAAGATAAGGGAGAGATTTTTATTAAATTTTTTCCCTCCATCTCTCTTGTAAATTACTTCATTTACTTTTTTTCACCGAAGCTAACGTTGCCTGTTTGGGAATTTCAATCCAGCTATTTTTGGAAGCCTCAATTTGTTGAGATGTATAAATCCCTGTATGTCCTGAGAATAAGTAACTAACAATACAGGCAATGAATAAATTACACTTGCTTCCGAACCAAAGAGCTCAATTTCCATAATAAAACATGCAATCGGTGTATTTGTTGCTCCGCAAAATACGCCGATAAAATAACAAGATGTGGTACGTTTTATTGGAAAAGCCTGCAGAAATATGTTGTTTGATTTCCTTGAATGTTCGCTCTCCTTTTTTACTTAATGTTGCTCGTTTTCGATAAAAAAATGGATTCCTACTAGGAAAGTCCATTTCAGGTCACATCTCTAGTAGGAGTCATCAGCCCCGTTTAGAAAGGCTCTTAGTGTGCCCTTACGGCGTGGGTGCAGTTCATAACAGAAATATTAATACCCCTTTACATAGTCAACCAAGTTAATCCTAGGTATTGCTCCCTTGACGTAGTCACGTAAATTTGGAATGAAAATATCCTCTATTACACGTTTGTCATAATGCTCTGTTGAACCGGCCGTATGAGGAGTAATGATGACATTTTCCAACGTCCATAATGGGCTTGCTTTAGACAATGGTTCTGTTTCAAATACATCTAGCCCAGCACCAGCAATTTTCTGTTCCTGCAGTGCTTGGATTAAATGCTTTTCCGAAATCACTTCGCCGCGACCGATGTTGATCAGGAATGCGGAAGGTTTCATAAGGTGAAATTGCTGCGGACCGAATAGATGATAGGTTTCTTTTGTAAGCGGTAAGGTCACAACCACGTAATCACATTGGGGAAGGATTGTATTCAATTGCTCAGATTTGTACATCTCATCAACATAATCCTCCGGTTTGCCAGAATGGCGCAATCCAATGACCCTCATGCCAAAGGCTTTGGCGATTTTAGCAGTTTCCTTACCGATGGCGCCGACACCAATGATACCAATCGTTTTTTTATGCATTTCCAGTGATAAATTAGAATGATGCCATGTGTGTGTCATTTGGTTTCGAACGTATGTATGAATTTTTCTCGTTAATGCTAGCATTAAGGCAAAAATGGTTTCCGAGATGGGATACGCGTGCACACCATTGGCACTTGTTAATACGATCGCCCTTACTGCCAGTTCCTCTAGGGGTAAGCTGTTCACACCAGCACTCCAGCTTTGCACCCAGCGTAGCTTTGATTCCTCCAAAAGGCATTGCTGTGCCATACTTTTTCTCCAACCAGCAATAATTTCAGCATCCAGTATATGGTTCTCCCAAATAGAGCTGTCTTTGCCCGTAATAATATCCCAATCGGGTATAATTTCTTGAATACTTTGATAATGAGCCTGACTAACAGTTTGAGTAATTACAAGCTTTCTTTTTTTCACAATATCACCTACGTTTTAGTTTTTGGCCTGTACGAATTTCTTGCTGAGGGGGGGTCTTATTTCATTCTAGCATAAAATACAGAACATTTAGAAAATTAAAGCTTGATAAAATAGAACAACAAAAATTGGTTTTCGAGAAGGTTATCATTTTTTGAAACAGTGGAAAGGGTTAAAAACTGTTTTTATTGTATTGGACATAGATAGACGAATGTATCATTACATGCTAGAATTAAATTATGGAAAAATTATACAGGTTAAGTGAAGCTGCAAAGATTTTGGCGGTATCTGTTCGTACGTTACAACGTTGGGACGTAGATGGTAAAGTAAAGTTCATTCGAACTCCAAATGGAAAAAGGAGAATTTCTGAACGTGAAATCCAAAAAATTTTAGGAGAACCTCCTGCAGAGTCCTTAGAAAGAAAATTAGTCATTTACGCTAGGGTATCTTCTCATGAACAGAAGAGAAAAGGGGATTTAGAACGACAGGTACAAATTGTTAGGAGAAAAATAGATCGTTCCCTTTTCTCCTCTATTGATATTGTAGAAGACGTAGGTTCGGGTTTAAATGATAAACGAAAAGGTTTATTGAAGTTACTAACAATGGCAAAGGAAAAACAAATTACCGATGTTGCCGTTCGATACAAAGATCGTTTAACCCGATTTGGATTCGAATACCTACAATTCTACTTTGAAAGCCATGATGTCAAACTTCACGTTTTAGATGATAAGGAGAAAGCATCCACTATTCAAGAGGAACTAGTAGAAGACCTACTGTCGATTGTTACAAGTTTTTCAGGGAAATTATATGGAAGTCGGAGTAATAAGAATACACTCATGAAAGAAAAAATGAAAGGAGTTATAGAAGATGTTACAAACCTACCAGACGAAGTTGAAGAATGTACAACTGGATCATCATTTGTATGCAGAAGACTACCTCAATGAGTTTGGTGAGTTTTTTTGTTATGTAGAACGGAAGCTGTTCGTGCAGTTATATGTACGAAAACAAACGGCTTCTTCTATCAAATCTTCCTTTTCCAAACAATATGGAATCACTGCTCGACAATACAATTCCCTTCGCATGCAATTGGAAGGAAAAATAGATTCTGTGAAGGAAAACAGAACCTATAGAATCGAGCAACTGAAAGATAAGATCTCTGAAGTGGAACGTACGATAGAAAAGAAACAAAATCAAAAAGAAAAACTTTGGGAACAGATACATAAATTCAGTCAAAATGACCTTCGTTTCATGAAGAGGGTAAAAAAATATAGAAACATAAAATTCGTTCTGCATCAAAAGAAGAGAAAATTACGTAATCTGCAACATAGACTAGAATCTTTGGATTGGGATGAACAAGCGAATATTGTGCGTATTTGTTTTGGTTCTAAAAAACTATTTCATAAACAATTTCATTTAGAAGAGAATGGGTACAAGTCCCATGAAGAATGGAAAAAAGATTGGAAACAAGCACGAAGTTCTCAATTTATGGTCGTTGGTTCCAAGGATGAGACATTTGGAAATCAAAGTGCTACATATAATTTGCAGAATGAACTTCGCTTGCGTGTGGCAGATTGCTTTCAAGATAAATATGGTGAGTATATTTATTTCACAAATGTTTTATTTCCGTACGGACAAGAATGTTTAGACAAAGCAAAAGAAGCTTATAGGGGTGTTACAAAAGGAGGAAACCCAAAAAAGTATTTCAAAGCGATCACGTATCGTTTTTTACGCAACGAAAAAGGGTGGTATCTTTATGCGACAGTCGATAGAGAAACAATGGATATTCAAACCTCTGAACTTGGAGGATACATTGGGGTTGATTTGAATGCAGGTTTCCTAGTTGCTTGCGAAATCGACAGATTTGGCAATCCAATACGAGAGTGGAGCATTCCTGTTCCTATGTATGACAGAAGGAAAGAACAAATATCGGCTTCTTTAAGTGATGCAATTCAAAGCATGTTAATAGATGCAAAAGAAAAAAGAAAACATGTAGTAATAGAAAACTTAAATTTCTTTAAGAAAAAAGCTTCGTTGGGTGAAGTGAACAGAACATATGCACGTATGTTATCTGGTTTTGCTTACGCTAAGTTTAAAGATTTAGTGGAAGCAAAGGCAAAGAAAATTGGTGTAGGAGTAAAAATCATTCATCCTGCTTATACGAGTCAAATTGGTCATATGAAATTTATGGCGCGTTATGGTCTTAGTTCACATGGTTCCGCAGCTTGTATGATTGCGAGAAAAGCATATCGCTTTTCAACAGAACAACCAAAATATGACACTGTATTAGGACTTCCTAAGAATTTTGATAAACAAAAATCGAATTACGGAAATTGGATAAGTATTACGAAATATGTAAGAACAAAGTATACGTTCCATGACAAAATAGAATTATTGAAAGCAGACATATAAAATCTATGTTTACAAAGACAGAACGGGGGCAACGCTTCCCTGATACCTGTAAGGAATGATGGGACCACGTACTTCCGTTCTTGCAGCACCTGGCAATACCCTAAAGCGAGGCTAACAGCCTGACAAGAGTGTAGTGAGAGGTTACTCCTGCATCCTTGTACGTTCCTTTTCCCGTAAGGTGAAATGGTGATTTACATGTGACGGAGACGTCGAAATTGAATTGGGTTGAAAGACTCAGATAGATGGATGTTTCCATTCTTGTTTTGAAGTGTGACCCTTCAACGCGATTCGTAAGAAACACTGTTCGTCTTACGTGCAAGAATGTTTTTCTTGAACAGATATAGCTTTATAGATTGTCTATAAATGTCTATATCTTTAGGAACGGTGTCAGGATTTAAATGAGAGCTAGTACTTAGGAATGTTAAGCCGCCTGCAGGGCAGTAGAGGTACGCGATGTTTCATGAATAAAGGCAGGGGAATTCATACGTCAGTATTATCAAAGCAGGTATATATCAAGATGGTTGTGACCAAGAATAGCTGCTCCTGAGGCGAAGAAATGGGAGGATGTGTGAAAATGTCAAGGATACACTTATGGTAACGAAACAAACATCCAAAAATAACAAGAAGAAGTAAAGGGAAAAATCCGTTGCTTCTAAGATTCAACTTAAAGATGTAACAGCCTTGAAGTTATAGGGACTGTTACTATCTTGTAACCAAAACAAAAACACCTTCGCTTGATTCGTCTTCTTAGTATGCGAATCAAGCGAAGGTGTTTTGTTCCCAATACTAGTGTTCACTTCAATTGAAACTGAAGGGGTTTATAGATTCCTAGATGTATAGAATGGCGATGATGAACAGTGACATAGGCTAAGAATAAATACATATGCTTAAGATAAAAAAATATTTCTTAGTTAAGCAATCCTATTATAACGAAAGAGTCTTTTAATCTTTATAGACTTATTTTCCTTTTGTCACTTCTTGAAGTCGGTCAGGATAATTTGTAAACATTCCTGTTACGCCCCAATCAATTAATTTTCTCATTTCTTCTTTTTCATTGACAGTATACGGATGAATTTCTAACCCGCTATTTACTACCTTTTGTACATATTCTTGGCTTAAATATTTAGAATTTGGACCAATTCCAATAGCATATTCCTTTATTGCAGCAATTTCTACATCTGAAATCATAGCAGGTGATTGATATGATAATAGTTGTACTAATTTTATAGATGGATCAAGTTGATGCATTTTCAGTAAACTCTCTGGGCTAAACGATTGTACGAGCAACGTATCTTTATCGATTCGGTACTCATCGATTAATCGAAGAAGCTCTTCTTCCATTCCTGGATAGACGTTTGGAGACTTTGTTTCAATATAGTATTTCTTATTCTTTCCAAATGTCTGGAATACCTCTTCAAGTGTTGGAACTTGTAGTCCTACATACTCATCTTTTGCAGCTTCTGGATACTTTTCATTAAACCAAGAACCAGCATCAAGCTGCTTAATTTCTTCTAATGTATAGTCTTTGACACGTCCTGTCCCATTTGTTGTGCGGTCTAGTGTTTCATCATGCATAGCAATTAATTTTCCGTTTTTTGTCATTTGTAGATCCAATTCAATGTAGTCACCATGCATTTGTTCACCTATTTTATAAGAGGTGATCGTATGCTCTGGGGCATATCCAGACGCACCTCGGTGTGCAACATTCGTAATATCAGCATGTTCCTTTGCCTGAGCTGTCATACCGCTAGTAACAATACCGATCCCAAGTGTAGCGACACTTAAAGCTGTCAATAACATTTTTTTCATGGCGTTTCTCTCCCTTGCTTTTTTCGACAAAAAAAGCGTAACAAGAGAGTGTTATGATGTTATTAAGGATATGTAAAAAAATGTTTTAATTACATAAAAATGTATATATTGTAGGGTGATATTTTGTGTATGTAGAAGTTTTAAAAAGGAAATCTCTAGTATTTTGGTGCAGGGGAAAAAAGTTGTATTTCTATTTCTTAAATTTACACCAAGTTAACAAAGTAGATACCTGGATTAAACAAAGGCTTGTTAAATTACTAACAGACAGTCTGGTATTATGTTGGTCTAAAATACTACTTTCACAAGAAAGATGAATTTAGCATGAGGAAAAATCTACTTATATAAAATGATCAGGGAGTTTCATTGAAGAAGGGATAATTTCCCTTATAGTGAATATGTAATTCATAGAATATCATAAATGAAAGGGGCTATTTTATGTTATCTCCTAAATCTAGATTTGAAAGAATTAATGGCATGGAGGTTCATTTTACTGAATGGGGAAATCCACAAAAGCCAACAGTGGTTTGTTGGCACGGTCTAACCCGGAACGGGCGGGACTTTGATATTTTGGCCCGCCATTTAGCCCGGGATTATCATGTCCTTTGTCCGGATACGATTGGGCGAGGCTGGAGCCAATGGAGTTCTTCTCCTGAAAAGGACTATTGTTTTGAAAATTATAGTAAACTGGCTATTGAATTATTAGACTGTTTAGGAATTGAACAAGTCCGTTGGATTGGAACCTCGATGGGGGGCGCCATTGGGATGCGTATTGCTGGAACAACTTTGCATCAACATCGCATTACCCACTTAGTTTTAAATGACATTGGAGCAGGTGCTTCCGATAATACTGTTCTAGATATTGAAGGAATTAAACGAATTATAAGTTATGTAGGGACTCCTCCACAATTCAACACCTTTACCGAACTAAAGAATTATTATAAAACTATTTATGCCGCATTTGGTCTTTCTAATGAGCAGGAATGGATTGATTTTACCCAATATTCTTGCAGACGGAGAGATGGTGGTGGGATTAGTCCTGATTATGACCCGAACATTGCTTTGCAATTTCAGCATACAGAGGACTTAAACTTATGGAACCATTGGGAAGCTATTCAATCTAAAGTTTTACTCATTCGGGGAGAAATATCAGACGTATTGCCCCTAGATGTAGCAGTGAAAATGGAAAAGAAACCAAACTGCCAAATGGTGACAATTCCGAAACTAGGCCATGCCCCAGCTTTAAATACAGAGGAACAGATCTCCATCATCGAGAATTTTCTTCGGTAAATGATAATTATAGATGCAATATTTGTAGGCAGTAACTATAGAAACTGAGCAGTCCATACGGTAAGTTCTTACGCCGTATGGACTTTTGTCGTGGTCGAAAGTCGGATTTTCCAGGTTGCTTTTTACCTATCACCCTAACAGATGCTGACATTTTTCTCTACTTGGTTATTGAGATGGTAGCTTTCCTCGATGTAACAATGGATTCAAGTCCCGTGCATATATTAGTAAAGTAGTTAAAGTGTTAGTGTGAGGTGAGACATGGAGAACTTTTATATGATAATGTATTGTGTTACACCCGGAGATACTTTAGATTCAATAGCCAGGAATTTTAACTGCTCTATTAATAACATTATGGTGATAAATGGGTTGATATCTCCAATTCTATTCCCTGGTCAACCACTTAAAATACCTGTTCCTTTTTCAAGACATCAAAGTGGCAATTACCCTTCAAAACGATCTACAGTTCCGAAGATAAGGAAGAACGCAATTATGGATAGGGATTTTTATATTTCTTCACCAGATGGCAGAGTTCATGTCACCTTTATGTTAAAGAACGGAGTACCTTATTATGCTGTTAGATATTTTGATAAAGACATCTTGGCTGCCTCAAAACTCGGTTTTATTTTCAAAAAGGAGGCACCGCTTAATCAGAACTTTTTTATCGTCAGCAGCAGGTATGATAGTTTTGACCAAACTTGGACCCAGCCTTGGGGGGAAGTAAAAGAAATTCGGAATCAGTATAACGAATTGAGAATTGATCTTGAGGAAGCTGCCGCCGCCCATCGTAAAATGACAATCGTTTTCCGTGTATACAATGATGGACTCGGCTTTCGTTATGAATTACCAGCACAAGAGCATGTATCTGATTTTGAAATCATGGATGAGGAAACTGAGTTTTCGCTAACAGGTGATCATACTGCTTGGTGGATTCCGGCATACCAAAAAGAACGTTATGAATATCTTTATCATAAAACGCCTCTCAGTTCTATTGCCAAGTCTTTTCGTGCTGTGCATACACCACTTACTATGAAAGCAACTAACGGAGTTTACTTAAGTATTCACGAGGCGGACTTGAAAAATTATTCTTCCATGGCATTAATGCCCTTACATTCTAATAAGCTTAAGGCGGATCTTTTTCCTTGGTCGGACGGTGTTAAAGTGAAAGGATCTACCCCTTTTCAAACACCTTGGCGCACGATCCAAATTGCAGAGAATCCAGGGGACTTAATTACAAACTATTTAATTTTAAATCTTAATGAATCTAATCAATTAGGCGATGTTTCATGGATAAAGCCTGGCAAGTATATTGGTATTTGGTGGGGAATGCATCTTGGAAAGTATACTTGGGGTTCTGGACCTAAACATGGGGTAACTACCGAAAATGCTAAGAGATATATTGATTTTGCTGCTAAATACGGAATTCCGATGGTGTTATTTGAGGGGTGGAACCAAGGCTGGGACGGGGATTGGGGAGAACATGGAGAACAATTTAAGTTTACAATTCCGTACGAAGACTTTGACATACAAGAAGTGGCTTCCTATGCGGCAAAAAAAGGAGTAAAAATCATTGGCCATCATGAGACTTCTTCTGCGATTAAAAATTATGAAGAGCAAATGGAAGCGGCTTTTGCGTTTTATAAAAAATTAGGAATTCATGCAGTAAAAACAGGCTATGTAGGTCATGACCCAGCCATCAAACGTTATGATGCTCAAGGTAATGTTATAGGTTTAGAATGGCATCATGGACAGTACATGGTGAATCATTACAGGAAAGTGGTAGATACAGCAGCTCGATATCAGATTATGTTAGATGTACATGAGCCTATTAAAGATACTGGAGAAAGGCGTACTTATCCGAACATGATGACTCGTGAAGGGGCACGGGGACAGGAATATAATGCATGGAGTGAGGAGGGGGGAAACCCGCCAGAGCACACGACCATCCTCCCGTATACCCGAATGCTCGCAGGTCCCTTTGATTATACACCAGGAATTGTAGATTTATTTTTCGAGGAATATAGACCGAAAAACAGGGTGAAAAGTACTTTAGCTAAAGAGCTTGCCCTGTATGTTGTTTTGTACAGCCCGCTGCAAATGCTGGCTGATTTGCCTGAAAATTATGAGAAGAACCTTCCAGCCCTTCAATTCCTTTTAGATGTACCGGTTGACTGGCAAGACACGAAGGTTTTAAACGGTGAAATTGGGGAATATATTACGATTGCCAGGAAGGATAGAAATAGTGATGATTGGTACTTAGGAAGCATCACGAATGAAAATGGACGCATGTTTGATATCTCTTTCTCTTTCCTTGACCCGTACAAGAAATACGTAGCTGAAATCTATGCAGATGGCGTCAATGCGGATTGGGTATATCATCCATTGTCTCTTGCGATCGATAGGGTACTTGTTGATCATAACACGATACTACAATTGAGGCTGGCTAATGGAGGCGGGCAAGCGATGCGTATCCGGCCAGCTTTTGAGCATGAAGTAAATCTTACTTCCCAATATCCATCCTAATATAGACTTAACTGTAATCTTATAATGGACCAACCTCTGAGCTTTGCACACATACTGCCTTTGGTGAACCCGTACTTAGGATGTAATTCATTTTTTCTTGTTGTTCATTTCAAATTATACTCATCTCGCTTATTCTATCGTAAGGGCTTTTCTCTTGCTCTTTTTTATAATTAAATTAATACTTGTACTCCTAGGAAAGACAACTATAAGTTAAATAAAATGGGTAGGTTTAAATTAAACCTACCCAAGCAACAGCATATTTTTTTCTAGAAATTTCGTCTAAAGCTAGAAGGAGTAAGGTTAGTATTCTGCTTAAATACCTTTGAAAATTGTTGAGGATCTTCATATCCAACTGACTGAGCAATCGTATTTATAGGATAATCGGTATTTGTCAGCAGCTCTTTAGCTTTCCGAATTCGCACTTCTGTTAAGTAATCTTTAGGGCTCATACCTAACTCTTGTTTAAATAATCGATGTAAATAGGTACGGTCAATTGCTAAAGAATCTGCAAGTTCCGAAATTTGTATATCTGTTTCATAATTATTTCGAATAAAAAGAAGGAAAATTAATTCAGCGGCCAATCAAAGAACTAAAACAATTAAGATATGACCATAAAAAGTTTCAAAAGATACTCACTTCTGATGAGGGCTTTATGCTTAAAACAGGGGCTGTGTTTGAATTAGAAGTAACTTTAGAAATGAATGACTCAACCGAATTAAGTTTTGGTATTCGGGCAGATCAAAAAAATGAAGCTAAAACATTAATTCGTATTGATAGGAATAAGAGTGAGGTTGTTATCGACAGAAGTCAATCAGGAGCCAAATTTGCTACAGAGTATGGAAATACACGAAGAATTGCAGAAAATATTGGTGATGAAATAAAGTTGCAAATTTTTGTGGATCAAAGCTCGATTGAAGTCTTTATTAATGATGGAGAAAATGTTGCTTCCAGTCGAATATTTCCAAATGATGATCAAAATTATCTATTTATTGAAACCATCAATGGGAAAAGTGCTATTGAATTGGATTATTGGAAGCTAAAAGATTCAAACGAGAAGCTAAAGGCTACGGTCTACAAGTAAATAAGAAGCATAATTTTTATTTAAATACTCAAGCTCCTAAATTTAAAAATCATAGGAGTGTCAATCAATAACACTTAGATAGGTTAAAAGAATTCGTATGGGAATGGTAAGTATCGGCGGTCTTGTATAAGGCCGCCATATTTAGCTTTGCTACAGATATTAAAACCACTCTGTAATAAAATCTTGATAGTCAGCCATAGTTTCCTGGTGATTGTAACTGGTATGATATATTCTCTGAAAAGAAAATCTAGACATGAGCACCCCTCCCTGAGCGGGATCGTTCTATACTGCAAGGCACCTTTATCTGCTTACATGTATCCACAAATACCTTGACGTCTTACTTCCTCCAGCTAAGAGAGAAGGTTGTTTCATGTCTCGCAATGGGCAGTTTTTTGTAATGAGCTATAGAATCTCGCCGTGTTGCTTGTAGTTCATTATTTCTAATTATTCCTCCAACCTATCAACTTCTCAGCTGTGCTAGTGATGGTTGCTTATACTTTTAGTGCATTACACGAAGTTTCTATGAAAAGAGGACTCGTAAGAAGCTGCAAATTCTCCCAAAATGCTATAATAGAATCTGTAAAAACGAAAGGAGGAACCCTATGCTCACTCAAGCAAAACAATATCTAAAACAATACTTCGGCTATGACAATTTCCGTCCAGGTCAGGAGCAAATCATCCAAAGCGTGCTCGCAGGCAATAACACTGCCGGTATTATGCCGACAGGCGGCGGAAAATCCATCTGTTATCAAATCCCCGCGCTTCTTCTTCCTGGCATTACCATCGTCATTTCACCGCTTATCTCTTTAATGAAAGACCAAGTGGACAGTTTGGAGAGAGTCGGCATTCCAGCGACCTTCCTCAACAGTACACTCAGTGCAGCTGAGGTACGTGAACGATTAAGGGGCTTGCGCCAGGGGGCATACAAAATCTTGTACATAGCACCGGAGCGGATGGATGCACCGCAGTTTTTGGATTTACTGCAGGATATGCCTGTGTCCCTAGTGGCTGTGGATGAAGCACACTGTATTTCGCAGTGGGGTCATGATTTCCGGCCGAGCTATTTGCGCATTAAAGAAATGATAGAGTATATTCCCGGCAGCCCGGTCATGCTGGCGCTGACTGCGACGGCGACACCCCAGGTAAAAGAAGATATTTGCTTTTTACTTGATATTCCAATTTACAACACGATTGTAACGGGATTCGGACGGCCGAACTTGGCCTTTAAGGTTGTAAAGGGGCAGGACAGGCTGACTTATGTCATGCAGTACGTCAAACAGAACAGGGGAGAGGCCGGTATTGTATATGCGGCTACCCGAAAAGATGTGGATCAATTGCAGGAGCATCTGAAAAAGCAGGGTATTGCTGCAGCCAAATACCATGCAGGCATGAGCGACAGCGAGCGGGAGAGGCAGCAGGATCTCTTTTTGCAGGATGACGTAACCGTAATGGTAGCGACGAATGCCTTCGGAATGGGTATCAATAAAAGTAATGTGCGTTTTGTAATACATTATCAATTACCCAAGAATATGGAAAGCTACTATCAGGAAGCCGGCCGTGCCGGGCGTGATGGACTAGACAGCGAGTGTGTGCTGTTTTACGCGGCGCAGGACGTTCAATTGCAGCGTTATTTGGTGGAGCAGTCGCAGGCAGAAGAGACTTTGAAAAATCAGGAGCTGCATAAGCTGCTTCAGGTAAAGGATTATTGCTATACGGAGGGCTGCCTGCAGTCATTTATCCTGCAGTATTTCGGCGAGGAGCCGACCGGCCCGTGCGGTCGCTGCGGCAATTGCACCGACCAGCGGACAGCAGTCGATGTGACAACGGAGGCGCAAATGGTACTGTCGTGCATTATCCGCGCGGGGGAGCGTTTCGGTAAGACAATGATCAGTCAGGTACTGGGCGGATCATTGAATAAAAAGCTGCAGGAACTGCGGCTCAATAAGCTGTCTACCTACGGACTGTTGAAGCATAAAAGTGCAAAGGATATTACGGATTTTATTGACTTTCTTGTTTCGGAGCAATACGCAGGAACGGCCGGCGGGCAGTATCCGGTGCTGTATGTGACAAATCGGGGGCGAGAGGTGCTTGTTGGGAAGGAACGCGTGATGCGCAAAGAGGCAATGGCGGTGACGCGTGTCGTATCCGATGATGCACTGTTTATAGCACTGCGGCAAGTACGTAAAGAAATTGCTGCTGAGGAGAGAGTGCCGCCGTTTGTTATTGTGTCGGACGAGACGCTGCGTGATTTGTGTGCAAAGCTGCCGCGAACCAAAGAAGCGTTGCTTGGCATAAAAGGAATTGGAGCGACGAAGCAGGAACGATATGGAGAACGCTTTTTGCAGGTCATCATGGAGTATCTGGAAAGCAATCCAGCCTATGCTCCGGCTGTGGAAGTGCAGGAACGACCGAAAGAGCAGGTGGCGAAACAGCCATCGCATTTGGCAACGTATGAGATGTATCAGCAGGGCAAAAGCCTTCAGGAGATTGCCGCTGAGCGTCAGTTATCCCGTACTACGATTGAGAATCATATTGTACAATGTTTGGAAGAAGGGATGGCGGTGTCATGGGAGAATATTTTGACACCGGAGCAGGAGGCACTCATTCGAGAGGCGGCATTGCGTGTAGGGATGGAAAAGCTAAAGCCCATTAAAGATGAGCTGCCGTCTGACATTAGCTATTTTATGATTAAAGCTGCATTGGTAAAGACAGCGTCAACGATCTAAAGGCAGTTCATAGAAGATTTACTTCCAATAAAGAGTTTTACGTGAACTATAAAGCCGCTCAAAAGGAGCGGTTTTTTTGCTTTGCGAGACCAGCGAAGCTGTGGTCTGCTAGCCGGTGAAAGTCCAGCCCGAGTAAGTGCAAGACGCTCGGTAGCACGATTGGCAACTGGTGAAGCAATCTTAAGGTTGAAGCTCGATGACAACGTAGCTTCGATAAGAAGGGTAAGCAACTCAACAGGTTGTAATATAAAGTGAATCCTGCCGCTTCGTTAAAAGAGCCCTGAGGAAATTTTGCAACCCTTATTCCTTTCCTATAAAAATGTGTCTTTTTCTAAAGACTTTTCATAGCATATAACCCCTTTCTACATCATCTGAGAAAGGGGTTATATTTTGGAAAAGACAAAGCTTACCGGGCGAATCGTTACACCTGATGATGCTGAATATGAGCAGGCCAGAATAAATAATAATTTAAGCGTCTCTAAATTCCCAAGAATCATTGTATTTTGTCAGGATACAGGGGATGTATTAAACGCATTGAAGTGGGTGAGAGAAAATCATGTACCATTTCGAGTGAGGAGCGGTCGACATAGCTATGAAAATTTTTCGTTAGTAAATGGTGGTCTTATAATTGATGTCAGCGAAATGGATGAAGTTATGATCAATTGTGAAGACATGACAGCAAAAATAGAAGCTGGAGCTAATTTAGGGCAAGTATATAATAGATTATGGGAATACGGAACGACTATCCCTGCAGGAACTGAAAGCAGTGTGGGGCTTGTCGGTCTTACGCTCGGCGGGGGCATTGGGATGTTATCGCGATTGTTCGGACTCACTTGTGATAATCTTCTTGAAGTTGAAATGGTAATAGCAAGTGGACATAGAGATGCTAAACTGATTAGAGCAAACAGGCATCACAACAGTGATTTATTTTGGGCCTGCTGCGGCGGTGGCGGTGGGAATTTTGGAATTGTAACGTCTCTTATATTCAAGGTGCACCCCATTTCTATGGTATCCATATTCTCAATTATATGGGAGTGGGAGGATTTCGAAGTTGCATTTGACGCATGGCAGAATTGGGCACCTAACACGGATGGACGCCTAACTTCGGAAATTGAATTAAAGTCAAAGGAAGCTAATCAAATTATCGCCCAAGGTGAATTTGTCGGTCCGTCTTCCATGTTAAAGGAACTTGTCCAGCCTTTAATAGACGCAGGTTCCCCTACAGAAGTATTAGTACAGGAAGTACCATATATTGAAGCTGTTCGGTTCTTTGACGATCCAAGCGGAAATCAGCCAGCCTATCGAAAGAAATCAGGTTCTTTTCTTAATAAGCCTTTTCCGATGAAAGCGATCCTGACGATGAAGCAATTTTTAGAAAACGCTCCAAATGAAAAATCTAGCATTTGGCACCAATCTCTTAGAGGAGAAGTAGGGAGGTTTGCTCCAAATGAACCTGCTTTCTATTATAGGGATGCGATCATCGCCCAAGAGTACCTTGCTACATGGAGCAATTTTGCAGAAAAACGACGAAACATCTGCTGGATAGAAGAATTAAGGAGTGCTTTATCGCGATATGCAACTGGAGACTATGTGAATTGGCCAGATCGGTTCATCAGAGATTGGCCAACAGCATACTATGGAGAAAATTTTAAACGGCTTCGAGCAGTGAAAACAGCATATGACCCATTTAATCTATTTGAATTCCCTCAAAGCATCCCTCCTTTTATGAAATGGATTTAAAGACCAGCCTTAAAATTGGCGGATAAAGAAAACTCATCGATTGGCGAGCCATTCCCTTGGGCGAAGACAGAGGCGTAGTTGCCTTTATACTTTACGCCTAAAATTTCTCGCTACGACGAATTGTCTGCCAGCTAGAAATTACACTTTACCTCTAAAATTTCCTGATGTGTAAAATTCGATTTCACATAGAAATTTATACCTTATTCAAGTTTGAAAATAATGCCCATCAAATGAGATGGGTCTTCCTTTTCTACTTTCCCTTTTTCCTGTTGGGTTACGAGAAAAGAATTAAGCAGTGCAGCAAATGATATGCTAATTTATTTCATTAACAAAAGGATGTTCCTTTTGACTCAAGCATCGATGGATTTTTTCTCTACAAGCATCTGGAGTGAGCAGCCCTTTTCTCTTCTCTCTCACTTCATTACATATCACGGGTTCACAGTTCTAAAAAGATACTTCAATTAATACGATTTTATAGATGTGTGAAGAGGAGGGAACGTATGAAGCACTATCGTGTTATTGGAAAAAGTGTTCCCAAGAAAGAAAGCTGGGATAAGGTCTCCGGGAGAGTAAAGTATATTGATGATAAACAGGAAATCGGTACATTGCATGTAAAACTGTTAACGAGTGTGTATGCACATGCCTGTATAGAGAGTATTGAAACAGAGGAGGCTTGGAAGGTACCGGGTGTGCGTGCGATTGTAACGGGTGAAGACTATCCGATATTGGTTGGCACTACGATTAAGGATCGCCCGTTGCTTGCCTTTGAAAAGGTCCGATATTATGGAGAGCCAATCGCCATGGTCATAGCAGATACCGAAGCAATAGCCATTGAAGCCGTCACATTGATACATGTTACTTATAAAATGCTTCCTGTAGTGAATTCACCTTTGGAGGCGTATCAGAAGGATGCGCCATTGGTTCATGAAGATATAGAACAATATCTAATTGACCCGGAGCAGGAAACCACAGGGACATCCGGTGGTATACAACCAATACCTGGCACTAATATCGCAAATCGGCAAGGGATTCGCAAGGGCAATATTGAATTAGGGTTTGGTCGTTCTGACGTATTTGTTGAAGAAGTATTTTCTTTTCCACAATCTGATCATACAGCTATCGAGACAAGATGTGCCGAGGCAGAAATCAAGAAGTCCGGTGATGTTATTATAGACTCTGCCTCACAAGAACCGTTCGAAATGAGAGAGCTAATAAGTGAGACGTTTAATATAGATGAAGGAAAGGTGCACGTTCATATTCCGTTAGTCGGCGGGTCTTTTGGTGCTAAAACAAGTGTGCAATTAGAACTATTTGCTTATGTTGCTTCTAAGGCTGTAGGTGGAAGAAGGGTAAAGATCCGTAATAGCCGAGAAGAAGACATTGTTACATCAGCTGTCCATATTGGTTTACATGCAAAGGTTAAAATAGGGTGTACAAAGGAAGGGAAATTACAAGCAATAAAGCTCTTTTTCTTATTTGACGGAGGTGCCTATGCAGAAAGGGCAGTTCCTGTTACAAAGGCAGCAGCTTTTGATTGTACGGGGCCTTACTCCATAGAGAATGTATGGTGTGATTCACTATGTATGTATACAAATCATCCTTATGTAACGGATTTTCGGGGATTCGGACGTACGGAGGCTGCATTTGCAGTAGAACGAGCAATTGATATATTAGCCGATAAATTGGGAATGTGTCCATTGGAATTTCGTTTGAAAAATGCGGTTCAACCAGGTGATACATCTCCTACCCAAGTTCTTTTGACAAGAAGTAATCTTGGTAATATCAAAGAGTGTCTATTGAAGCTTAAGGAGCTTATTGCCTGGGATGAGGGACAAAGAATTAAAATTTCGGATCGAAAGATACGGGCAAAAGGAATTAGTTGTGCATGGAAGAATGGAGATCCACCACCAGGCGTTGGAGCGGGTGCGATAATAACCTTTAACTCAGACGGCAGTGTCAATATTAATAGTGCAGCAGTAGAAATAGGGCAAGGGACAAAAACAGTTTTAACGCAAATGGTTGCAGAAAAACTGAATATGAACGTTGATGATGTGTTTATTCAAATGGAAATAGATACACAGTTGAATCCTGAAAGTTGGGAGACAGCAGCGAGCCGCACTACGTATCTAGCTGGAAATGCAGTGCTACGAGCGGCAGAAGATGCAATAAGGCAATTAAAGGAAACTGCATCAGTTGTATTGGAATGTTCACCAGATAAGTTGGAGGTCGCTAACAAAAAAGTATTTGTAAGGACAGAACCAGATATTTCAATTGATTTTTCTGAGATTGTGTATGGCTATATATTTCCGGATGGTACTGTTGCAGGGACGCAAGTTATTGGAAGAGGGTCTTATATCATTCCTGGACTGACAGAGGTGAACCCTAAAACGGGAAAGGGCATTCAGGGACCTGAATGGGGAGTGGTGGCACAAGCGGTGGAAGTTGAATTTGACACAAGGGACAATACCTTTACGTTAATACGTGCAATTAGTGTTGCTGATGCCGGAAAGATCTTGAACTACAAAGGTGCCGAGACGCAGGTGACGGGTGCGATGAATATGGGATTAAGCTTTGCAACGAGAGAAGGATTTCTGTATGACGACCTAGGAAAAGTATTAACAACCCAATTTCGATCGTACAAAGTGATGCATTTTGGAGAGCAACCCGAATATATTGTACATTTCATTGAAAATCCGCATAAAGGTTCCCCGTATGGTTCACGGGGTCTTGGTGAACACGGTATTATGGGTATGCCTGCAGCGGTTGCGAATAGTTTATCTAAGGCAGCAAATGTTTCCCTCCGTCAGCTCCCTCTTACTCCAGAGTATATTTGGAGAACAAGATTACAGGAAAAAGAATGGGGGGGACCTAATGCTACACTTTAATTTTGACTATTATGATCCTTCAACTATAACCGAGGCAGTTCAGCTGTTTGTTAAGCTAGAGGAGGAAAGGAAAAATCCGTTATATTACGGGGGTGGAACGGAACTCCTTACTCTTGGGAGACTCAATCAGATTTTTACGAAGGCAGTAATCGATGTTAAGAGGATTCCTGAATGTAATGTCCTGGATGTTAAGCGGAATTCTGTAGTTGTTGGAGCAGCCCTTACCTTGACAGACCTTGCGGAATCGAAGGTATTTCCTTTTCTTGGTGAAACAGCTGCAGTGATAGGAGACCGTACATCTAGGAATCAAATTACATTCGGAGGAAATCTTGCTAGTGACATCATCTACCGCGAAGCTGTACTCCCATTATTACTAACTGATAGTACATTTGTTATTGCGGGTAATGAAGGGGTTCGTCATGTACCTGTCCAACAAATTTTTAAAGGAAGGCTGCACTTAAACAAAGGTGAATTTCTTGTCCAGGTAAAAACGGATGTGCAATATACGACATTGCCATTTTTTATTGTGAAAAAAAGAAAGAGTGAAAGGGTGGATTATCCACTTCTTACACTAGCATTATTAAAAACTAACACTTCTATTAGGTTAGCGGTGAGTGGATTATGTGAGTTTCCATTTCGCTCTATTGCCATGGAGAAGGAGATAAATAACACTGATTTACCCCTAGAAGAACGGATTGAAAGAGCATTATGTTGTATCCCGGCCCCTGTAATAGACGATATACGTGGTTCCTCGGAATATCGTCTATTTGTGCTTCGGAATACGCTATTCGATGGGTTGACTTATTTAGAAGGGGTGAGAACGTGGATATAAAACTTACTCTTCATATTAATGGTGAAAAACAGGAAACGGTTGTTAGAGCGGCAGATACGTTGTTAGATACATTAAGAGGCAATCTTGACTTAACAGGCGCCAAGCGAGGCTGTGAGAACGGGGATTGCGGTGCCTGTACAGTGCTTGCAGATGGTTTGCCTATCAAGTCGTGCATGATGTTGGCAGTGGATGCGTGCGGGAAAAAACTCACTACAATTGAAGGATTACACGACGCTCCTATACAGCATGCTTTTGTGGAGAAATGGGCATTTCAGTGCGGGTATTGCACTTCTGGCTTTATTATGAATGCACATTCGCTCGTGAATAACCATCCTGATGCAAATGATGCGGTCATAGAAGAATGGCTAAGCTCTAATATTTGCCGTTGTACTAGTTACCAAGAGATTAAAGAAGCTGTAAAATCAGTTTTAAATAAGGCACGTGAGCAGAATTTCTTCTTCTAAATATTTGTGTTAATGTCTGGATGTTGAGATGAGAATATGTTTTATGATAAAAGTATGGGGCGTCGGGTGATTATATGAGAGAATTCTACCGATATATAAAAATATTAACCACGCAAAATAATGATCACTTCGTTAGGGGAACCGTTATTCAAGTGCTGGGATCAGCCTATCGGCATGAAGGTGCCATGATGTTCTTTGGAAAAGATGGCAGTCTTTTCGGTACTTTAAGTGCAGGCTGTTTAGAAGAGGATTTATCCTATCATGCAGCAGAAGTGATGGGCACTTTACAGTCTAAGATTGTTGAGTATGACTTGTCCACTGATAATGATATACTTTGGGGCACTGGAGCAGGCTGTAATGGACAAATTAAAATTCTCTTAGAACCATTTGGCTGGAACCATATACCTCCTAACCACAGCCAACCAGTATTGCCCAGAATAGAGCGGCTTCTAGACGATGGAAAAACAGTTTTTGTAGCAAGAAGCATAGAAGGAAAAGTAGAACCAGGGACTACATTTTTTTGTTCCGATGATCAAATGGAAATCGGTCAGACAGAAAATACAGACATCCTGCAAAGAATGGTAGACCATTTAGAAGAGTTTGCATCTTCCGGTACACATTTTCAGTGTACCTTCATGCATGATATGGAAAGTAAATTTATCTTCGAACGACTTGAACCAAAGGATGCACTATATATTTTTGGTGCGGGTCCAGATGTGGAACCTGTTGTTAAACTAACCTCAGCTTTTGATTTTTCGACAACAGTAATTGACCCAAGAAGCAGCAGGTGTAATCGAACTTTCTTTCCATCAGCCGACTCCATAATTAATGAGCATCCCGAAGTGTTTTTTAATAAAAACAAGATTCGAGAAAATAGTTATGTCTTAATAATGACCCATAATTTTTCTCGAGATAAACAAATACTAGAGTTGCTTTCAGAACAACCTTCTCCCTGCTATATTGGAATCTTAGGCCCTAGGGTGAGAACAGACCGTTTACTCCCTCCGAAACAACTGCTTAATAAAATATATTCCCCAGTGGGTCTAAATATAGGTGCAGAAGGACCAGAGGAAATTAGCATAAGTATCATGGCACAGTTGATACAGGTTAGAAAGCAAAATTCGATGAAAACCAATGTTTTTTTCAAATAAATGGTTTCCATTCTGTCCTGCGCTTGTCAAGATAAGCTTTAGGTGAGGGACATATCTTCTCTGAGCATGCCAATTGTTCATGCAATATGACACGTATATAAACAAAAATGCCTACGTCAATATGAAGACGTAAGCGGTGTAAGTTGTTTAGTGCTATGTGACAGCAAAAAGTACAAAAGAATGGGGGCACTTGGGACATTCGAAGGTCTTTAGATGCCCTTAAGCAGATGTTCCTTTAAAACACAGGACCATGTGAGATTGTTGGAAATTTCCTTGGGTAAATGGGAATAGTTCCTATCGGAGTGATCTGTTTTGGAGCAGGGTTCAATACGACTGGAATAGGAGGAAGAAGAGAAGGACCAATCTTATTACTTTTTCGATCTTGTTGATTACCTTGACCATTAAGTAACTCCAGAATGTGTTCATTAGAGTATTCATTCTTATTATGAATGTCATTGTTCTTATGTTTAGGACCAAAGAAAAAATCATCAAACTTACTTTTAGAAGCCATATCATCACTCCTGAATTAAAAGTTTTTCATGATGTATATCCAATATATACAAAATTCGATTAATTGATTGGGCTGGATGAAGAAACTTTAAAGGTAATATGTAGAATTAAGTAACCTTGGGTTGCTGTTCTGTTTAGGGACTTAAAAAATAATGTAGATTGTTACAAACAATACGAGAAATATGTCATATAAATATTCACAAAAAATAAGAAGGTATGGTGTATTTAAAAAGTTAATAGAAACAAAACATTCATTGATGAAATGTAACATACTGTTACATATTGATCCTGTTCGTTTCATTCTCTATGGCGGGAAGTGCTTGTCAGCAAGGAGCGGGTGATGCGCAAGGAAGCGATGGTAGTGACGCGCGTTGTAGCTGATGATGCACTGTTTACGGCATTGCGGCAAGTGCGTAAAGAAATTGCTGCTGAGGAGCAGGTGCCGCCGTTTGTTATCGTGTCGGACGAGACACTGCGTGATTTGTGCACGAAGCTGCCGCAAACAAAAGAAGCGCTGCTTGGCGTAAAAGGAATTGGCGCAACGAAACAGGAACGGTATGGAGCGCGCTTTTTACAGGTTATCGCGGACTATTTGGGAAGCAATCCGTCCTACGCTCCGGCTGTGGAAGTACAGGAGCAGCCAAAGGAAAAAGAGAAGGCGGCGAAACAGCCATCGCATTTGGCGACATATGAGAGATGTACCAGCAGGGGAAAAGTATGCAGGAGATTGCGGATGAGCGTCAGTTATCCCGGATTACGATTGAAAATCATATTATACAATGTTTAGAGGAAGGTCTGACGGTGTCGTGGGAGAATATTTTGACACCGGAGCAGGAGTCGCTTATTCAAGAAGCCGTATCGCGTGTAGGGACGGACAAGCTAAAGCCCATTAAAGATGAGCTGCCATCTGACATCAGCTATTTTATGATTAAAGCTGCATTGGTAAAGGCAGCGTCGGCTATGAATATGAGGTAAACCTAGAGTTGTAGGAGATTTAGTAGGAACCAGCATGGGAAAACAACATTCGTCAGGATCCAGTTTTAAATTTTTAGATTAACCATGTTTCACCAGCGAATCTTGCTGGTGTTTTCTTGTGTTATAGGAACAAATATTAAGAGACGACAACGCGAACGCCTTTTACGAGATTTTTTCTAAGTCTTTGCAGTTCACATCTCAGCAGGTCTTGGGAACTGTCTATTTCCTCATATAGCTCATACTGCCAACCTTGTTTTACCGCGATTCCTATTAGATACTCTTTGTGTTTTTTAAGGTCTTGTATCCCATCTTCAGCCCTAGATTTACGAAGATAAATTACGGCATAAATAAACTATCCCAAGTTGCTTCATAGACAGTTAACGGAGCAGTTCAGTTGAAGAAGAGAACTTAATCTATTGCGTTTTTGTTAAAGAAAGAGTAGAATTCTCATATGTCGAGTTGGCAGCTTCTTAGTGCCTTATTACATCTTGTATTGGATTGAATAGGCTTACATAAACCTTAGCTTATATTTGTATATCGGGAGTCTGTGGTATCAGGCTGAGAGTACGGCTAATCTGTCGTAGACCGTTGAACCTGTTGGGTAATGCCAGCGTAGGAAAAGTGATGAAGAGGATATTTATGCACTTTGCTTACGCAAAGTGCATTTTTTTATATTAGGAAGAAGGGTTTGGAGACAATGGAACAGCAACAAGAAATCATGGAACATGTTCTGCGTTTTATACAAAGGGATAGCTCTGATGAGAATGACTTTAATGAACAAGCATTACAGCTATTTTTATATCAGTATCAATATAATTTACCCTATCGTTCGTTCTGTATGCAAAAGGGTAAGACACCGAGAATGGTCAAATCGTGGCGAGATATTCCTGCAGTTCCAATCAATGCCTTTAAAGATGTGACATTAAGTTGTACAGATTCGGAGCAGGCCGAAGCTATCTTCATGACAAGTGGTACTACGAAAGGGATAAGGGGAAAACACTATCATCCTACTTTGCATGTGTACGATCAGTCGATGATTCAGAACTTTCAGCAAAGATTCATGAAGGGGCTCAATAAAATTCGTATCGGTGTTCTTTTTCCAACAGCAACAGAGATGCCTAACTCCTCTTTGGCTCATTATTTATCCTTAGCTGTACAACACTTCGGTACAGAGGATAGCCATTATTTAATTAACAATGACGGAGTGGATATTGAGCGTTTCATACAAGAATGCAGACATGCCGAGGAAACAGGAGAACCATATGCTCTTATTGGAGCGAGCTTTAGTTTTGTTCATATGCTTGAGGAATTAGGACGTATTGGTAAAACATTTTCCTTGCCTAAAGGAAGTAGAATTCTTGATACGGGTGGTTTTAAAAAGCAATCTAAGGAAATGGAGCTAGACGATTTTTACAAGCTGCTTTCTGATGCTTTAGGAGTAGACCGTGCGGATTGCATCAATATGTACGGCATGACTGAACTGAGTACACAGTTTTATGATGATGGAAATGAGACAGTGCCATCAGTCAAGTCCGGACCTAATTGGATACAGACAAGGGTGATTAACCCGTTGACCGGTGAGGCAGTCCAAAAAGGAGAACGCGGAGTACTTGTACATTGTGATTTAGCCAATTTTAATTCTGTGACGACCATCTTAACTGAAGATGTAGGAATAGAGGTAGATAATGGTTTTCTTCTATTAGGAAGGGTGCAAGGAACTGCGGCAAAGGGCTGTTCTATTGCAGTGGAGGAATTTTTGCATGCAGCTAAGGGGCACTCAAAATGAGAGTACAGGCAGGTTACCTTCCGAATATCGGAGAAAACGAGTTTAAATATAAAGTTTTAAAGTATCGCAATAAGGATGAAGAAATAGCGGTGGAAATTCCGCTTTTAACGACGGAACAGATGAATAAAGTCATTCAAAAAGTGAAACAGGCTAGTGCTGAAACTTTAAAATGCTATTCAAGTACGGAAATTGTGAACATTATTGATCAAGTAATCGAACGATTGCTTGATCGAGGTACCGTGTATCGCCAAATGGCTGAACGATTTTTACCAATCGTAACTGGTTATGACAAAGAAATTATTCGTCTTGGTCTCACGTCTTACTTAAAAACATTTCGAAAGCATGAACTTCAACGATTTTTAGTAGAGGATTTAGGAAATCCTTTATTACTTGATAATTTTCAGCCTCGTGTAAAAGGAGGGTTTTCAAAAGCTTTCGGGCCTGATCTTATTACTCATATTTGGTCTGGAAATGTTCCTGCTTTGCCTTTATGGAGCTTTATTTCAGGTTTGTTAGTCAAAGCTGGAAATATCGGAAAGGTACCTAGTGCAGAGCCGCTGTTTGCAGGATGGTTTGCTCACTTAATCGTTGAAGTTGAACCGAAATTAGCTGACTGTTTTGCCGTTGTTTGGTGGAAAGGCGGAGATGAGGAACGTGAGGAGGCTTTATTCCAACAAGCCGATGTTGTGGTTGGGTATGGCGGAAATGATTCGTTGCAATCTTTACAGCAGCGAATGCCGATAACAACTCGTTTTTTGCCCTTTGGCCACAAAATAAGCTTTGGGATCGTTTCAAAACTAAGTCTTGATTCCAGAAAAGCATGGCAATCCGTACATCAAGCGGCTCTTGATGTTATCCGGTATGATCAGCAAGGCTGCTATTCACCTCATATTTTCTATGTACAAGAGGGAGGAAATGTTTCTCCAAGGGAATTTGTTAGATATATGGCGAATGAATTGGAGAATTTCCAGAAGCGTTATCCGCGTCGGGATCTTTCTATGGAGGAATCAGTGTCCTTATCTTCATGGAGACAAAAAGAAGAGATGAGTATGTTTAACCAGCTTGATAAAGAAGTACTCGGGAATGAGACAAATGACTGGACTGTTGTCTATGAAAAGGAACTGGACTTTGCACCAAGTTGTCTGAACCGAGTCATTAAAGTGATTTCATTTGAAAGTATAGATGACATTCTGCCTTTGCTTGCACCTTATCGATCTTTTCTTCAGACAGTTGGTGTAGCTGCAAACCCAAAGGAATTATTTCAATGGGCAGAATTGTTAGGAAAAAGCGGAGTTACACGTATCACTGCTTTGGGAAGCATGACCTCACCTGAGGCTGCTTGGCACCATGATGGCCGATTTAATCTATTAGATTTAGTGAACATAGTGGACATTGAGTCTTCTGCGGAGGATTATAGTGAACAATTTGCCCCTTATGTTGATTAGGAGGTAGCAACATGAGTTTTTTAACAATCAATAATGTAACCTATAGCTATCAGGGACAGAATGTAATCATCGATAGGGTAAATTGGGAAATGAAAAAAGGAGAGTTTCATTGTTTGCTAGGGAAAAGCGGCTGTGGAAAGACGACTTTATTAAAGCTCGCTTCAGGCTTACTCCAGTCTGATACAGGAAATATACAGCTGCAAGGAAAGCAGGTAACAGAACCTTCTCATGAATGTGGATTTGTTTTTCAATCTCCTACCTTATTAGAGTGGAAAACGGTAATAGATAATGTATTGCTGCCTATCTCCCTTAGACGAAAGGTGACTTTATCGGACCGGGAGCATGCTGCTCAATTACTGGAACTAGTAGGGCTTTCCTCGCAGTTCGAACGCTATCCTCTCCAGTTATCTGGTGGACAACAGAGCCGGGTTGCATTAGCTAGAGCCTTGATTCAAAAACCATCCATGCTATTTTTGGATGAACCGTTTGCAGCATTGGATGCCATCACTCGAGAAGAGCTGCAGGATGATGTTTTGCGAATTTGCAATCTTCAAAATACAACGGTTCTATTTATTACACATGATATTTCAGAAGCGGTCTACCTTTCTGACCGTGTTGCGGTTATGGAACAAGGGAAGATTATCTATGCATCAGATGTAAATCTTACAAAGCCACGTACATTCAAAACAAGACATGATGCTGGCTTTAACGAATTATGCTTACAGATACGTCAAGTGATGAGTGGAGGGCAGCCATGAGAAATGTAAGACTATATTCTCTCCTCCTGTTGTTTGTGTTACTTGCTCTTTGGGAAATGTTAGCGAAAAATATGTCAGAGCTGGTATTACCTGCACCCTCTGTTATCTTCTTTACTATGCTAGATGGAATGCGGAGCGGCTATTTGTTCCCTCATATCATTCGGACGACATTAGAGGTTGTACTAGGTCTATTTTGTGGGAGCTTGTTTGGATTTTTCTTTGGAATTTTAATGGGCGAAGTAGCATTTTTACGAAAACTGCTTTTTCCATATGTGATCGCTAGCCAAGCTGTGCCAAAGCTTGCGTTGGCCCCGTTGTTTATCCTTTGGTTTGGATTTGGGATGACTTCAAAAGTTGTCATTACAGCTCTTATTTGTTTTTTCCCTTTATTGGAGAATACAGTAACAGCGATTCAATATGTAGATAAGCAGAAGGAAGAGCTATTTCGAATGCTGAAAGCGAGCCGTTGGCAAACTTTAATTCATTTGAAAATCCCAGCTGGCATGCCCGGTATACTGGCAGGGCTTCGGGTGGCTGTAGTACTGGCAGTAGTAGGGGCGGTTGTCGGGGAATTCATTGGCGGCAGTGAAGGGCTAGGAGCGTTAATTATCGCATCACAAGGAATGATGGACACTCCTTTAATGTTTGTATCGTTACTTTTGTTAACCATCATAGGTATGTTTTTATACCAATTGGTTGCTATATTGGAAAAAAGATGGCTAAAGCCATATACAAGGGAGAAAAGAAAATGAAGATGAAACATGTATTAGCGGTAGTACTACTATTTGTAACCGTGCTGATTTCAGCTTGCAGCGCAGAAGAGAAAAAAGACGCAGCAAAAAAAACAGTTGAAAAAGAAAGCCTTAAGGTAGCCATTTGGAGTAAGCCAATAACAGAGCAAACGAATCTATTGGTGGATAAGAAGAAAGGATTTTTTGCAGATAATGGTTTAGACGTAACAGTGATTCCTGGTGCCGGCGGTGGAGATGCAATCAAGAATATTCTTTCCGGACAGGCTGACATTGCATTTACAGATCCAGGTTCTGTATATTCTTCTTTGGATAAGGGGGAAAAATTAAAGGTTATTTACAACATCTATCCCCAAAATGTATTTAATATTGTGTCGCTGAAAACAAGTAATATTACAAAGCCTGAAGATTTAAAGGGAAAAACGATTGGCGTATATAGTTTATCAAGTGGTACTCGCCAAAACTTGCTTGTATTGCTAAATCAAGTAGGTATTTCTGAAAAGGATGTCAAGATTGTCGAAACAGGTATTGCTAACTTTGCACCATTGATGCAAGGACAAGTAGATGCGACAGCTGCAACTGATACAGGTTTGGCAGTTGCAAAACAAAAGGGCTTAGGAGAAGTAAATGTGATTGATGTAAAAGATCACTTGAATATTCCGAGCGATGTATTTGTTGTGACAGAAAAAACCTATGAAGAAAAGAAAGACGTGTTAAAGAAGTTTTTAGAATCCTATAAAAATAGTGCAGAGTGGATGATTAAAAATCCAGAAGAAGCTGCTTCTTTAGCGAAAACGTATGCAATTGATGGAAAAGATGAAAAACAAAACTTAGAAATGATTAAACTTCGTAACGCTTCAACTATATCGGAGTTAACAGAGAAAAACGGATTAGGAGCACTTGATACAACTATTCTTCAGCAAGGTGCAGATACGTATCAAACATTAGGCCTAATCACACAGAAGCTAAATATGGAAGAGGTTGTAACGAAAGAGCTGCTTCCTAAAAAGTAATGGAGGAATCCTATGGGGAAATTTCAAGGAAAAGTGGTCCTAATCACAGGGGCTAGCCGAGGGATTGGCGCGGCTATTGCGCGGGCCTTTGCAAAGGAAAAGGCTTTTGTCATTGTGAATTATCTCCAAAACAAGGAGGCTGCTGAACAGGTAGTCTCCTCCTGTATAGAGCTTGGAGGGGATGCTTGGGCTTTTCAGACAGATGTCACATCTGAGCAGGCTGTTCAAGGGATGATTGAGCAAGTCCTCTTAGAAATGGGAAGAATTGATGTTGTGGTAAACAATGCTTTCAAACCGTATATTTTCAATCCTGATGATCGTAAAATGTTTTGGGAGTTAAAATGGGAAGATTACCAAAGCCAGCTCGATGGAGCGCTTCGTTCTACTCATTATATGTGTCAAGCAGTTCTTCCTGCTATGAAAAAGCAAAGTCAGGGAAGTATTATCAATATCATTAGTAATTTAGTTGAAAGACCGATTGTCCCTTATCATGAATATAATACGGCGAAAACAGCCTTAATGGGATATAGTCGCAATCTAGCAACTGAACTAGGACCTTTTGGTATTCGAGTCAACTGTGTAGCACCGGGGCTTGTTTACCCAACAGATGCAAGCAGGTTTACAAAGGAAGATATGAAGGAAATGATTATTGCTCAAACTCCGCTCCGCAGAATTGCTCTTCCTGAGGATATAGCGGGTCCTGTTTTATTTTTAGCTTCAGATTGGAGTCAGTTTGTAACAGGACAAACCTTGATTGTCGATGGTGGTTTTGTGATGTAGACCGTACAAGTAATGTATTGCTGCGTTTGATATGCTAGGTTTATATAATGTGAATATTAATGCTTTTAAGAGGCCGTCTAATGATGCCTCTTTTTAT
>NZ_JASATP010000026.1:0-75295 GCF_038440375.1 Bacillus sp. OTU530 | reverse complement strand
ATATACTAGTAGCTAATTCTGCTATGTATAATTACTTTGATAAAAAAGCTATGAAAAGTAAGGCTATTTGAGTGTTTACTTAAACAATTAAAGGAGGATTTATGATGGCATTAGTTTCAATGAAAGAGATGTTAAATAAAGCATTAAAGGAAGGTTATGCAGTTGGTCAGTTCAACTTAAACAACCTAGAATGGACACAAGCTATTTTAGCAGCTGCTGAAGAAGAAAAATCACCAGTCATTCTCGGGGTTTCTGAAGGAGCAGCCCGCTATATGGGTGGATTTACAGTGGTTACAGCAATGGTCAAGGCTCTTATTGCAGAAATGAATATCACAGTACCAGTAGCAATTCATTTGGATCACGGTTCTAGCTTTGAAAAATGTAAAGCCGCTATTGATGCTGGATTTACTTCCGTTATGATTGACGCTTCTCATTCCCCATTTGAAGAAAACGTCATAATAACAAAGCAGGTCGTAGAGTATGCACATGAGCATAGTGTATCAGTTGAAGCAGAGTTAGGTACTGTTGGTGGACAAGAAGATGATATAATTGCTGAAAGTGTTATTTATGCAGATCCAAAGGAATGTGAAGAGTTAGTTAAACGTACAGGTATTGACTGTCTTGCTCCAGCTTTAGGATCCGTTCATGGTCCTTACAAAGGAGAGCCAAACTTAGGGTTTGAACAAATGGAAGAGATTTGTAAAACAATTGGTTTACCGTTAGTATTACATGGTGGTACAGGCATTCCAACTGAACAAATCAAAAAATCCATCTCATTAGGAACGGCTAAAATCAACGTAAATACAGAAAATCAAATTTCATTTACAAAAATTGCACGTGAAATACTAACTACTGACCAAGAAGTGTATGACCCACGTAAATTTCTAGGCCCAGGTCGTGAAGCCATTAAAGAGACAGTTATTGGAAAGATTCGCGAATTTGGTTCTTCTGGTAAAGCACATTAAATATTAAAAAAGCTTTTGCATACTTCCCTAAAATAACTGTAAATATTTAAAGTTTCAATAGAAAACATTCTGATAGTTTATATAATATCTTGAAAAAGGAGCCGATTCAAAAGGCACATAATGTGTCTTTTGAGTTCAGACTCCTTTTTTATTCTCCTATACCTAGTAACAGCGATAACCATAAACTCCCTAAAGATTGTTTTTCACCACGACAAGGTGCTAACAATCAATAATAGTGCTTACAATGTTCGGAATTCTAAGAAGGACTTGCTTTTGAGCAGCGATTTCGGGTTGCACTATATGAGTATAGAGTTCAAAAAACAATTACAGGAACGAAACATGCAAAATTCCTTCAATAGTAAAGGTTATCTGTATGACAATGCTTATATTGAATCGTTTCATGAAGTTCTTAAAGGGGAAAAAGCTAACTATATTTAATACTCTGACTTTGTAAGTACGAAACTGACTTTATTTCGTTATATTGGGGGATAATATAAGATAAACTGAATTCATGAAAGTATTAGGCATATTATCCCTCAATGTTGCGAAAATCAAACTGAAAAATCAGTATAGACCTCAATTTTTATTCGTCTAACATCCATTATATAGTTATTAGATGGTAAGGTGTTTATTTTAAGATTCATTCTGGGTTGATTTAGTATCGTTCCTTTCGATGAGTACTTATAAATAAGACTCTTAGTTGACTATATCAGACGTTTCTTTATTCAGTCTGACTTTGCAACCTTTGCATCCCTTCTTACATCTTTTTTCGCTCGTACTTCCTTTTTTATGTTCTGATCTTCTTAGGGTCAAGTCTTCTTCAGGAAGTTCTACGCTCATAAATTCATTAAAAGTCCTCTTCTCATTTTGAATAACGCTTACAAATTTACCTATCATGTTTGTCTCTAGAACTTTATGTTCCTCAGCAACTTGTGTTCTGTCTAAATTTAAAAATACACTTTTCTTTTCCATATAATTTCACCTCTTATTTCATAATTGTAACCTTAGGGATATCTATTTTTACCTTAAGCTGTTAGCTCTGTGAAAATAGGTTATTTTATGGAAGGCGTTTCAAGTCAAGAGATATTTTCAAAAAATAGTTCATAACTTTCAGATAAAAATTTAGAGATGAGCTCTATACATTTTCAAATGTATTCCTTTCTTTTTCATGATGGATCCGTACGAATAAGCGTATAAATTATTAAGCATAAAGTAAAATGTTCCTCTTGATATGAAACGCATTTCATCATTTACGATGTATTCAAACAAGTAGAAAGTGAGGAGATTGTAATGCTAGGACTTATTGTTTTATGCTTCGGCATTTATTTGAGCACCTATATTTGTCTAAAAGTATCTGGACAATCATTAGAGGTAACATCATTCCAAAGACTAGATGACTATTTTATCTCTTCCCTACATCACAATGAAAAGAACAGCGATTTATATAGTTAAAGGAATATACTTACTAAAAAGACAAATAAATATACCTTATTATCCAATAAGTGGTATTAATAAAGCTACAAATCCATACAAAAGGATATTCCTGAAGTTCTTACTCTATGATTGTCTATGACAACAAGATTTTGATTTTTATATACTAATACAACTATAACCAATAATACTGTGTCCTACTATAAACAATGCAGTAACAGTACAAATGCTACTTTGTAGATGGAAATGTTAAATAAGGAATACTAACAGGTTTAGTGAACAATGGGGAACATTTGAGAGTCAATCAAAGTTTATATAAAAAAGGTGATTATATGACAAATATTAGAGATATCGCAAAGATGGCTGGAGTATCAGCAACAACAGTTTCTCGTGTAATAAATAATCAGCCCTATGTTAGTAAAGACAAAAAGGAAGCCGTACTACGTGCAATTCAGACGAGTAAGTATCAAAAAAATCTAAATGCAGTCAATTTAAGCAAAGGAAAAACATTTTTGATTGGCGTTGTTCTTCCTTATTCGCATCATTCCTATTTTGCACGGTTAGTTAGAGGAATAGCCAATCAAGCCTTACAACATAACTATAAGTTAATTATCTTTCAAACAAATTATGAGGAAGATAGGGAAATCGAAGCTTTGGACATGTTAAAGCATAAGCTAATCGACGCTGTAATTATCTGTTCGAGAATTTGTGATTGGTCCATTCTGAAGGAATATGTGCCCTATGGTCCCATCGTTCTATGTGAAGATACGAGGGAGCAAGAAGTATCCTCAACATTTGTTGACCATTATAAAAGTTTCTCGGTTGCCTTAGAATACCTATACAACAAAGGCCATAAGAAAATAGGGTATTGCATCGGACGAACATCAGGAACGAATAGTAAACGAAGGGAACAAGCTTACAAGGATCTTCTAAAGAAACATAATGAGCCATTTCAACCTCATTACATTTTTAATCAATGCCTATATTTCGAAGACGGTGAACAAGTCGTACAACGAATCAAACAAATGAGTGATCCTCCATCAGCATTACTCGTAACAAGCGATCAAGTAGCTGCAGGAATTGTAACATGCTGCCAGAATCAAAATATTTCGATACCAGATGAACTGGCACTTATCGGTTTTGATAATGAGCCTATAGCAAAAATGATGAACATCACCACGATTGAAATCCCATTAGTGGAGATGGGCCAAAAGTTATTTCTGCAAGCAATCCATGATAAAAGTGTTTCGCATGAGGAAATATCAGTTAATTTAATTGAAAGAGAAACAGTATAAACAAACATCAGTAGTTCTGGTGTAAAAGAGTCAGCCATCTGATCCAACATAAGTACTAGATACTCTACAAGTAATCTTTATACTAGGCACTTATGGTATGCAAAACTAAAGTGTTTGAAATTTATTTTGTGTTCTTATCCGTAAAATAAACTCAGCATATATAAAAAGATTTTGTCAATGAAAAAGGTTGTCTTTAATAATTAGGAGGCATGAAGCTTGATTAAAGAAAGAGTGATTTCGTTACTACATGATAAAATTAACATCATTTCAAGTGAGGGGAAATCCATTTATTTAGTAGGTCCCATCAGATTACCCGTTAATCTAGAAGGGAAAACTATCCTGTTCAACTGGTATTGCTGGTTACGTTGCGACAATATCCAGGGGAATTTTTGCGATGATGAGTCGTATAATACAAAAAAGGTTATTGAAACCTTATCTTCTTCCAACTTAGCAGACATGCAGCAATCAAGTGTATTAGTGTATGAGGACTTCCAACATTCTAAAGATGCTCTGATTCGAATGCATAGTATTTGCCACACAGGCGATATTTTTGGTAGTAAACGCTGTGATTGTGGCTTTCAATTAAAACAAGCTCTGAGAATGATTGTGGCTCACGGATCAGGCGCTTTATTTTATTTAGCAAATCACGAAGGAAGAGGTATCGGATTATTTAGTAAAGCCATAGCTTATGTTCTGCAAGAAGAAGGGTTGGATACGGTACAAGCGAATTTAGAGCTTGGATTCGTAGATGATGCGCGCAACTATGATGATGCGATTCAAGTGTTAAAAGAACTGCGTTCCAATCCAGTGACTATGATTACTAATAATCCAAGAAAATTAGACGCTCTTCACAAGGCAGGGGCTAATGTTGCAGGCAGAGTCCCATTATGGGGAGACATCTCCGAATTTAATAAGAAGTACTTGGAAACAAAAGTTGTTCGTTCTGGTCATTTAAAAGGATGATACCTGAATGTTTTCAAGCATAAGTATCATTCTTTCTTAATTTTTCACATGATAAGTTTTTTAAACAATAAATAAGAGTCACTTTGATTTAACTTATATAGTAGATATATACTCATAATAATATAAAACGAAATTATTTTGATTTGTGCGAGGTGTTTTATTAATGGGGACTTGTGATTTTTCTCAGACGAAACAGCATGTCTTACTTTGTAACGGAACTAAGTGTATACCTAAAGGAGCAGAAGAGGTTACACAACGTATCCGTGCAGAATTAAGAGAACGAAATTTAGATGATGTTATTCATACCTCACGCACCCGGTGTAATGGACGCTGCAAAGATGCCTGCGTAGTTGTAGTATATCCACAAGGAGCTTGGTACAAGAATATGGAACAAGCAGATATAAAAAAGTTTGTGGACTGTTTAGTAGAGAATGAAGTTTACACAGATAAGCTAACCCATCGATATAATGGGGAACACTTTGTAGCCGAAGCTGGCACGGTGAAAGGAACATTAAAAGCGGATAAAGTTGCAAAAAATCAACAGGTAGGGGACGGAAAGGAAGCATGCTTAGTGACCTCTTAAAGTTAGTATAGTTGTAAGGACACATCTTTGTATGGTCAGTATGATGAATGACAGAAAGGGTGAACCCTTACATGGAGCGTAAACATTTTAATAAAGAATTCAAGAAAATTACAGTACCTCTGAAGGACTAGATCGTAGCAATCCAAATGGTACAGAAGCTGCTTTTCAAACGATAGGAGTTTAATCCTTAGTATGTGAAGAGATTAAACTTGCTTCTTACGGTTCTGTTGTGAAAATAGCTTAATAGGAATATAGAACAGCGATCTTCTGTTAACTTTGAGATTAAGCTGCTAATCCAAATAACTTATGAATGGATTCAACCTCATTTTGGGCAGATTTCACCCTTTGGGGAAGCTGCCTTCTTTTCATCATATTCATGGATTCGATACCTTCAAAATCAAAATTTCTGTACGAAATGATTTCAATCCTAACATGGAACGAGCTCTCTTCTTTATAAAATGATGATTCTGTTTCACGTTATTGTTGAGATATTTACATTTCCTTATCTGTATGCCTTAAGGCATACGTTTCTCCTCCTTTAATTCTTGTATCGCCAGTGGATAAGCGGTATTCTTTCATCTAATTACGGTCCATATTGATGAACCCAACTCATAATGGTTATGTAAGCGACGTATAATCTATGCTCTTCCATCATTTCTAGATCTGGTTCAATTATAAGAATGGACTTCTTGATATGCGAAGAGGACAAACCGTAAGCATAGATCGAGCGCTTATTTGCCATGAAACCAAACATAAGCTGTCCTCCAAGGACAGCTTATGTTTGGTTTTGAGGGGGAAATTCTTGTATTCGTTTTTAATCAAGTACAGTAAATAATTAAGATCGAACCTTTAATAACACATGATCATTGTTTTTTCTCTTGAATTACTTCTATAAATAGTTATTCCCTCTGCTGGTATAACGATATGTCATAAGATATCGCTACAGACTGGCTAAGGAGTTTATTTTCACACTTTGCCCTGATTCAGCCGATTCTATCATCGCGTAAACTATACGTAATGCTATTAGACCATCTTCCCCAGTTACTTCCGGCTCTCTATTTTGAATAATACTTTCTATAAATGAATCAATTACTCCACTGTTAATTTGATTTTCACTTGTTTGAACTGATTCAGATTCAAGTTCGTACTTTATTTTTTCCCCTTTTTTAGTTATAACTTCTAATTGAATAGAAGGATCCGTATAGATTTTTACCATTCCTTGTTCAAGATAAATTATGGTACTATTGTCTTCATCTCCATAATAACTCCAAGAAAAAGATGCTGTACCGAGCGCCCCTTTTTCTGTTTTTAAAATTCCAACAAGATTGTCACACACTTCTATCGCATTTCCATTTTCATCCTTTTTATCAAGTGCACCTTGGTAAGCGCTCACTTCGATAATTTCATCGTCTAATAAAAAACGCAACAAATCTACTTTATGAATGGCCAAATCACCGGCTACTCCAAGAAAGGATGTATCCTTTTTAAAAAACCATGTTGAGTTGCCTTTATTTACCCCCCAAAACTCAGGGCCTTTATGACCGAAGTTTGTTTTAAATGTTAATACTTTACCTAAACTACCACTTTGTATAATTTCTTTTGCCTTTTGATGAGCATTTGTAAATCGTTGATTATGAGCAATCATCAGGATTTTCCCTGTTTTTTTAGCTAAGAGTGTCATTTTTTCTGCTTCTTCTGTGGAAATTGCAATTGGCTTTTCACAAAGAACATGTTTTCCACATTCTAATGCCCATGATGTAACAATATGATGAGAATTATTTGCTGAACAATCGCTTATTGCATCAATTGTAACATCATTCATAATCTCTTCCTGGCTATATGCTACCCTCCCACCATATTTCTTAGCTAAAAGTTCAGCTCGTTCTGGATTACGGTCATAATAGACGACTTCGTTAACATTTGGATTAGCAGCATACTCAGGAGCGTGTCTAACCTTTGCAATTGATCCACAACCAATAATACCTACATTAACTTTCATTTTACCCTCCATCATCTTCTATCTCCTTTTAGGCGTAGTATCCTCTTTGATTACTTTTCTTTGAAGGGGATTTAATAAGTTTACACTTAGTTACCAACCCCATAGTAAGCAATTACATTTTAGTTTTTAAGTCTTCCTCTTTTAATTAAAGCGAAGTTCATCAGATTTTTCGTGCAGGATACCCCGACTTCAAGGAATGTGAAGGGCGTAGCCCAATGAGGAAGTCGGGGAGGAATGCGCGTTTTTGCGTAGCACAACATTCCAATGCTGCATTTCCTCCTTTACGGTATAATTTTGGATAAGAGATGAACCGTTGGGCGAATCATCGCTAAAGGCACTCTTTTTGTTCTTTGACAACCTAAGATATGAGGTTGGTTGCAGGAATACGTTGCAACCGTAAAATCTTAGACGTAACTCGTCTGCCTAGTACGTGTGGAAATTTGAGTACTGCTACTAGGCAATGCCGTGCATAACGGTTGCTACTTGAGCATGTCTCTTGTAGTAGGGCGACCGTCAACACGCCCATGATGCAGAGGACACTTCAAGGTAGGAGGTCCTAGACCGTCAGTACTGCTTGTCACTCGCAAGCCCCCACTTCAAGCGTAGCTAAGTGGTGGGTAGTTGACATAAGAGATGCTTACAAGAAAATCCTATTGTATGGAATGGGTTTCAAGTCAAGTTGAAAATATAAGATATTTTAAATATATAAGTTAAACTAAATTTTCTCGCAATACAAAGTCTTACTGAATAGAATACATTTCCCTGTAAAGGAAATATTAATGATGATTTAGTTGTTGAATAAGAAGATGCAAGAATTAAATTCAACTTATCCAGTATATTTTTGTTTTGTTTAAATAAAAATCAATGGTGTTTCCTATGACGGCAAAAAGGGTTTTAATAATTTTCTAACAAGGTAATTTCATGTAGAAATGGTAGTTAATCTTTTTCCTCGTGAAGAACAACTACATTTGATGAACTACCGTATACAAAACAAAGCCTCGCTACCATGCAGCGAGGCTTTGTTTTGTATACATATCATTTTTGTCTTTACACTAAAATTAGGAATTATTGAAAATAAGCTCTTATAAGAACAGACTCTTTTCTATTAATAACCTCATACTCTGGTCTACGCTCACAGTAACAAGAATATAGTCCTTAGTCAGTCTCTCTACTGCTTGATTGGCTATTATAAGATATCATAACTTTTTCCGCACATTTACAGCCATTTTTTTCTTTCTGACAAGTTATTCGCCAATAACTTGAATCTTCATCAAATTTGTAGCACCAGTTTCTCCAACTGGCACCCCTGCTGTGATGACAACTGTATTACCCATATTTATCATTCCTGCATCCATCCCTGTCTGGATTGCTGTTTCTAGCAGTTCGTCTGTAGAATGGACCTGTTCTGCAAGGTACGCTTGTACACCCCATACAAGGGATAACTTGCGGCATACTTGTTCATCAAATGTGACTGCTACGATTGGGGCGTTCGGACGGTATTTTGCAATCATCTTCGCCGTATAGCCACTTTCTGTTGGTGCCACGATTGCTGCTACACCTAACGCAATCGCAGTGTGTGATACAGATTGGCTGATTGCATCTGTGACGGTAGATTTTGCTTCTTTCAGGCGATCGCGGAACAAATCTTGGTATTGTAAAGAACGCTCTACTCGGGATGCAATAGTCGCCATCATCTTTACAGATTCAACCGGATAAAGTCCTGCAGCTGTTTCACCGGAAAGCATAATGGCATCTGTGCCATTAAAAATGGCATTTGCCACGTCACTGGCCTCTGCACGTGTCGGGCGCGGGTTGCGCTGCATGGAATCCAGCATTTGTGTTGCTGTGATTACCGGTTTCCCTATTGCATTGCACTTCTGAATTAAACATTTTTGCACAAGAGGTACTTCTTCCGGTGGAATTTCTACCCCCATATCGCCACGCGCTACCATCAGACCGTCAGACACTTCTAGAATTGCATCAATATTATCAATACCTTCTTGATTTTCAATCTTTGAAATGATTTGAATGTTCGTTGCGCCATGCTCTTCCAACAATTCGCGGATTTCTAATACATCAGATGCTTTACGTACAAAAGAGGCGGCGATGAAATCAACGCCTTGTTCAATTCCAAAAATGATATCTTGCACATCTTTTTCTGTGATGCCTGGAAGCTTGATGCTTACATTTGGCACATTTACACCTTTTTTATTTTTTACCATGCCGCTGTTTAAGACTTTTGTACGAATTTCGCCGTTTGCTTTTTCAAGCACTTCTAATTCAATTAAACCATCATCAATTAAGATACGTGATCCTGTTTCTACATCATCGTAAAGCCCTTCATAAGAAACAGAAAATTTCTCTGCTGTTCCTAGTACTTGATCTGTAGAAATCACCACTTCTGCACCTGTCTTCAGTTCAGCTTGTCCATTTTCAAAGTCATGAGTACGAATCTCTGGTCCTTTCGTATCCAGCAGGATCGCTACTGTCCTGTTCGCTTGCTTTGCAGCTTCACGAATACTTTGGATCCGGACTGCATGATCTTCATGACTTCCGTGTGAGAAATTGAGTCGAGCTACGTTCATTCCTGTTTCTATTAATTGTACTAACTTCTCAATACTCTCACTTGCAGGACCAATCGTACAGATAATTTTTGTTTTACGCATAATATACCTCCGCTTATTATTGGAAACGTTCCCATTTCTATGACAATCCCCAATACATGTGGATTGTCTATTCTTAAATTCAATTTATCACTTTGACAGAAAAGATACGTCAGATGATATATCGAAGTTCAGACTGTTTAATTTGTAAATTCTTCTATACATTTCTTCTTCTAATAAAAATAAAACTAGAATTCAAATTTAATAACTGCTGTTTTCATATAGGAATTAATTAACATTTTGCTATTTAACACCTAAAACATTGTGAATCACCTCCGAATATTAATATATATTTAGCGATATATTGAAAATTTGATCGAGCTAATCCTAAATGACACACAACTTAGTGAATGGCTATTATGCTTTTTTATCCACTTCTTTTTCTGCATCAAAAACTAGCCTAATTATTACTGAGTAATATGTATCATAGGAGTCTATCAACTTTTAATATTATTTAGTAGAAATAGTTGCTCTACTCACAGGAATATAGTTCCTGTTAATAACAATACTGATTTTAAACATCTCGTTTTTCATAATAACGAATAAGCTCCTTCAAGATTGCTCAGTTACCTATATCTGTCTTCCAGTGGTTTCTAGTGCAAAAGGTTAGATAATTAACTCAATATATGAATGTTACTTACCCCACCAATAATTTTTACTCATAACGAAAGCTTCACATCCAATATTGACGGTATATAAAACCCGGGTATTCCGAACTACCTTCATAATTTTTATAAAACCCAAAATTTGCACTAGAACCACTAACGTCTATACCGTCTTTCTTTCAATTAAATTAACTGATATTTCCTCATGCGAAACACTTTTATCATGGATTGCTTGCAGAAATAACTTTTGGCCCATCTCCACTAATGGGATTTCAATCGTGGTGATGTTCATCATTTTTGCTATAGGTTCATTATCAAAGCCGATAAGTGCCAGTTCATCTGGTATCGAAATATTTTGATTCTGGCAGCATGTTACAATTCCTGCAGCTACTTGATCGCTTGTTACGAGTAATGCTGATGGAGGATCACTCATTTGTTTGATTCGTTGTACGACTTGTTCACCGTCTTCGAAATATAGGCATTGATCAAAAATGTAATGAGGTTGAAATGGCTCATTATGTTTTTTTAGAAAATCCTTGTAAGCTTGTTCCCTTCGTTTACTATTCGTTCCGGATGTTCGTCCGATGCAATACCCTATTTTCTTATGGCCTTTGTTGTATAGGTATTCTAAGGCAACAGAGAAACTTTTATAATGGTCAACAAATGTTGAGGATACTTCTTGCTCCTTCGTATCTTCACATAGAACGATGGGACCATAGGGCACATATTCCTTCAGAATGGACCAATCACAAATTCTCGAACAGATAATTACAGCGTCGATTAGCTTATGCTTTAACATATCCAAAGCTTCGATTTCCCTATCTTCCTCATAATTTGTTTGAAAGATAATTAACTTATAGTTATGTTGTAAGGCTTGATTGGCTATTCCTCTAACTAACCGTGCAAAATAGGAATGATGTGAATAAGGAAGAACAACGCCAATCAAAAATGTTTTTCCTTTGCTTAAATTGACTGCATTTAGATTTTTTTGATACTTACTCATCTGAATTGCACGTAGTACTGCTTCCCTTTTGTCTTTACTAACATACGGCTGATTATTTATTACACGAGAAACTGTTGTTACTGATACTCCAGCCATCTTTGCAATATCTTTAATATTTGTCATATAATCACCTTTTCAATGTAAACTAATGCATCCCATCACTACTCCACATATCACCATACAAATATCCCTATCAATTCGATAATCGGCATCCAGGTAATCATAATAGAACTGGAAAAACTCCTCACTATCAGTATTCCCTATTTAATATTTCCACCTACCAATTAGCATGTACAATACTACTTTAGCTATAAAAAGAACAGCATTGTTAAATATTATTTATATTAATAATTAGGAAGAAAAAACGTTGTTATTTTATAGCTTGACCATAAACTACGCCTTTGAAAGCCCGCTTTTCCCCTCTTATACGGATTTAATACTTAATCAAAAATGGCCAATACTTCTAGTTCATAATTCTTATTTGGCTACTTAGATTCACATTTATTTTTAATAAACACATTCTTTTAACTACGTAAATCACTGTTCTTTTCAGTTTCATGTAGGGAAGAGATAAAATAATCATCTGGTCCTTGGAATGATGTTGCATCTGATGATTGTCCAGATACTTTTAGACAAATATATGCGCCAAATAAGTGATGGAGCATAAAGTAACAAGGTCTAGCATTACAATCTCCTCACTTGCTACTTGTTTGAATACATCGTAAATGATGAAATGCGTTCCATATCAAGAGGAACATTTTAGTTTATGCTCAATAATTTATACGCTATTCGTTCGGATCCATCATGAAAAAGCAAGGAATACACTTGAAAACGTATAGATATCATATTCAAAATCCTTCTTGCACATTTTGAGTATTTTAAAAAATATCTCTTGACTTGGAACGCATTCCATAAAATAACCTATTTTCACAGAGTCAACAGCTTTAAAAAGAAAAGATATCACTCAAATTGCTGTATATATGGAATAAGAGGCGAGATCATATGGTGAGGATAGAGTTTTTACTGGGTTTATGAGTGTGAAATTTCTTGAAAAGGATTTAATACAAAGAAAGTCTGAGCATAGAAAAGTGCGTACAAATGAAAAAGGATGTAAAGGTTGCAAAATGAGGCTGAACAAAGAATCATCTAACATAGTCAGCTAAAAGCTTTATTTACTCCTCAACCACTTTCTATTATGTGGATTTTAAACCTATCAATATTAACATAGCCGTATGACAGAATGTCCAGCCTAATTATGTATAATTCAGAAAGGATTAGGGTGAAGGGTAATGGTGATAAAAAAGATTACTGTTCAGCTCCAAAATGGACTTAATGCTCGACATACAATTAAATTCGTGCGAAAAGCTTCCTCTTTTGACAGTCAAATAAATATTATGAAGAACGGAACATTGGCCTCTGGAAGAGACATGATGGGCGTTATGAACATAGCAGTTGAAGAGGGAGAAACCATTACATTAATTGCAGACGGAAGCGATGAACAAACTGCGGCAGATGCTCTAGAAAGCTTTCTCTTGAACAAAAATTTCTCCTTTTTGACCGTATGAATAACTATCTGAGGGAGGATGAGTGTGAAGAAACAAAATCCCTTTAATTAGGAAGAACTGCCAACCCGATACTAATTTGATAACAGTCAGATAATACCTAATGGACAAACTATATTTTCATAATTCAGTGGAAACGATGGTAGTGTGAGTAATATCCGTTCATTACTCACACTACCATCATTTATTAGCACACAGATATAGTCCTAGATTAGACAGGTAATGTTAAAGAAAATCGATGATTCTTGTGAAGTTTTGAACTACCCACCACCTACTCTCTAACGTTCCTTGGGGAAGGGAAGGAGTATTCTCTCCTATTTTTGATAAAAGGCACAACCCTCCAAAAGAAAGAAATCTGTCCAAGATTAAAGGAATCTCTTCCAACAACTATTCGGTATTCCTTCGACTAAAGGAATCCCTTTACTTCCTCATATCTCCAAAAATGTTTACATCAGAACTGAGTATAGCTAAACATTGATTAGAGGAGTATACAATGATAAAAATCTACTGATACAGCTGTAATAAAAATTGTCCAGGAGCTAGATAGGAAAATTATATTATCACAAAAGGTGACATTTTTCATTCACTCCTAACAAACAAGAATGCCTTGTCATCAACCATTACTAAATACGAGTGAAGTCTACCCAAATAGCTTGAATTACGTAGGAGGAAACAAAAGATGAAAATAGCATTGATTGCACATGATAAAAAGAAAAATGATATGGTTCATTTTACAATCGCTTACCAACACATCTTGGTAAAACATGAACTTTATGCAACAGGAACAACCGGGATAAAAATTATGGAGGGAACTGGATTAGAGGTTCATCGTTTTCAATCAGGTCCACTAGGTGGTGACCAAGAAATTGGAGCATTAATTGCACAAAATAAAATGGATATGGTTATTTTCTTTCGTGACCCCCTAACTGCGCAACCCCACGAACCAGATATTTCAGCTTTAATTCGTCTCTGTGATGTATACGCTATTCCGCTCGCCACAAATATGGGAACGGCAGAAATTTTAATTCATGGCTTAATTCGTGGAGATTTAAAATGGCGTTCTATTCTTCATGAACAGCAAGGTGAATAAATAATAAATTAGTATTTTAACACTATACTCTTGTAAACACTGTTGGAATTAGTGTTTGTATCTTAGCCAACAATGTTTTGGTGTTCCACAATTTCAACGAAATAAAAATCCCCGTTATGGACTGTTTTAAATATTTGCTTGAGCAGGACTAGTTCCTGCTTTTTTCGTTTCTCTGAAACGCTATGAATTCCCCTTGATATTAAACGTAATCATACGGTGTAAAAGTTGGATGTTACCGATACTTCTTCGTCAAAAAACCTTTCCCCACCCAAAGCTTCTTTAAGAGATCAGTTAAGAATTTCATTCATTATACAGATTCACTCTTCAGCACTGCGTAAGCAGCAAGGAAGCGTCTTTCTTGGAATATGCAAATGAAGACCGACAGCCTCTGAAATTTCCATGTTCTTCTCTTTGCTCCCTCTTTCTTTTGTATGCAGTATACTTCAATTTCTTTATCCAGGTGGATGATTCATTTATGAAGGCTCATTTGTATACACCGACATTTTATTTTTTTCTATATTGCCGCTAATCTTCTATCACCTAAAACACGTAAGAACCACACTAACTTTCCACAAACAATTACAGATTATGCCTTCTAATTTGAAAAATGCAAAAACTCACTTTCCATAATTAGGTACTACATTATATTTAGAGGAGATGAACACCACAGAGATTCTGAATAAGTATCATTTTGTACAGAGGATAAGCTTAGTGGAAGGATGCATAATAATTAAAAGATAGAGTTTCTCTCCATAAAGATAAGATCAATGCCCGATTCAATCGAACGTAAAAAATGATTTTGCAGAACTAGCTCTTCAAGGAAAACTGTAACACCCTTATTCATCATAATGATTTTTAGTACTTCCATCATAGGACATCTCTACTCTCCTCGACTTTTTATTAAAATTAACAAGGAATAAGGATTCAGGCACAACCTATAAAAAATCACCTTTCATTTCTCATTAAGCAAAGGTGACTTTTTTTGACCGATAGTAATGTTAAAAATTATTGTTTGATATTTCTATCAAGTCATGTTTTCATCAGAATAGATATAAAGGGAGCCGCTTCACTTATAACATGAAGATGACTCCCCTTTATTTATTACATAGTTCAATCATTTTCCTGGCATGCTAGTGAGTAAAATGACTTTGCTACTTGCCAGCGGAAATTTATATATCGAACTCTACTTTACCATTTTTTAAGTCCTAACAGCTTTTCACCTAGTTCACTCAGTTCAGCGCGTTCGTATTTTTCTTGTTCCCAATTTCGAGGATCTCCTGGGAAAGCAGCACCTTCTGGAATCAATCTTTCGCTCCATTGTTTAATTCTCCATTCCTTTAGTTCCTCATTGTCTTCCTGTGCTGGGAACATAGAAATGTATTGGTGAATATTCGCAGTATCTGATACATTTTTACGTAAACCATGCGGCTGCATAACATGGAATATTAATAAGTCACCTGCATTCAGCGTTACTGGAGTTGGTGTAAAGCCCGTATAATCTGGATGGTACGGATCGCGATCTGCTGGTTGCGTTTTTACCCACTCATCAAAGTTTCTATATAACTCGGGGATCACGCTCAATCCACCATTTTCTACATCTGTATCTGTTAAGAACAGAATCCCTTGTACATTCACTGGTAGTGGATCTAATGAAGTGTTGCCGTCCCAGTGGATAAACCCTTCAAATTCGAAACCTGGTTTATTTGGGAAGCTTAGGTTACATCTGTCAATTGTTGTCCATAATTTCTCTGTTCCCCAAATATCTACAAATGCATCGTATACTTTTTGATAGGAACGATTATCCCAGAAGTATTGATGGTTATATAGCTCTACCATTCCAGCTCCTCGAAGCTCTGGCATTGTATGTTCACGTCGTGGAGCTGTGTACCAAGTGGAAGGATCATTAGGGTCCTTTTCTTCAAACTCCCAAATGAGATTCACTGTTCGGTCAATATATTCTTTCGGAACAACGTTACGAACGACTACATATCCGTTTTCTTTCCAAAATTTAAATTCCTCTTCCGTTAATACTCGTAATGGCTCGTTATTTGGGCGTTCATTTAATGGCTGCGTAATTTTTAATGCATCGTGGTTGCCTTGGTTTTTTACAGCTTTATTCATGTGAAATCCTCTCCTCATTTATCTTGTTTTTGCACTCGTTGAAAATGTTTACAACCTTATGAGAATAGGATATTTTATGGAACGCATTTCATATCAAGTGTTTTTCAAAAATTTTTTTAAAAAAGTTTTTATATGATTTTTTTCAATGGTTGATAAATTTTTATCAACCAATTCATTTTTCTCTTTTGATAAAAAATAGCCCTTCACCAGACCGAAATTGGTCAGGCGAAGGGCTATTTTTTATAGTTTGACAAGCAACTTTGAACAGCAGCTGCATTTATCCACTCATTGAAACGTACAATATCCTTGTAAAGTAAAAAAGTGAATTCAAAGAGATGGACTTAGACACCTTATCAATACTGGCTGTTTATAAACCTCTGCTTTGCTAACCAAGCACCACCAATGACACCAGCATCATTACTTAATGTTGCAATGGCTAACTCTGTACCCTGTGCTACTCTCGGAAAAGCAAAACGAGTAAATTGCTCTTTCAATGGAACCAATAATATATCGCCTGCTTTGGAAACACCACCGCCAATGACAATTTTCTCGGGGTTCAAGGCATTTGCTAGATTTGCTAATGATAAACCTAAATGAAAAGTGACATGTTCAATTATTCTTCCGGCCAATTCATCCCCCTCATTAGCCACCTCAAACACTAATTTAGACGATAGCGTTTGATGTTCATGATAAAACTCCCTCAATTTACTAGGTATATGATTGCAGACTATCTCTTCTATAGTTAAACGTACAATGCCTGTAGCTGATGCTATTGTTTCAAGACATCCTGTTTTTCCACAATTACAAAGAGCCCCACCCTCTGCAATAGAGGTAATATGGCCAACTTCACCACCGGATCCATTTACACCGTGTACAATTTCACCATTAGTAATGATTCCTCCTCCAACACCTGTTCCTAACGTAACACAGATCAAATCCTTTGCTCCTTCTCCAGCACCCTTCCACATTTCCCCAATGGCTGCAGCATTGGCATCATTATCAACAACAACAGGTAAAGATGTTTCCATTTCCAAAAGATCTTTTAAGGGGAAGTTCTCCCATCCTAAATTAACTGCTACATCAATAGCACCATTTCGAAAATTAACAGGACCTGGAGCCCCTATCCCAATACCAATTAACTTACCTTTATTTTGGCCCAATTCATCTAATGTTTGGTCAATCGATTTAGCTATATCAGTTGGTATATGATGGCCTTTTTCACTTTTATTTGTTGGAACTTCCCATTTGTGAATGATCTCACCATTTTGATTGATAAACGCTATTTTAATCGTAGTACCACCTAGATCCACACCCACTAACCATTTTTCATACATAATAACTTACCCTCTTTTGACTTTAGATTTTAAATTTTCACACTGAATCAACAAGTATATTCATTAATAAAAGTATAATATCGGCACGCAAAAAAGTTCCCTTATAAGCAGCTAGAAATAACCTACAAGGGGTATGGTGCAATAGGAATTTATCTCCTTAAAAGTGAAGTCTAATCCTTACTCCCATGAACATATCGAAGAAATACATTTTAAAAGCTCAGGTACCATAACGAGCACCTGAGCTTTACTATCTTCTAAACAGCTACGAACACAAATTTCCTTAAATGCTTCGCCTAATGGAGCAACAATACACGTTTCCTTATGTTTTTCTAAATTAAACTATCTTTTCTGCACTAAAAGGAACGTCAAATACAGTTGAGTTTTAGCCTCCGTTAAGCTCGTAAGCGCTCTTGCTCATCAACACGTTCGTTGCTTGCAAAAGATTTCTTTTTATCCTTAAAGAAGAAAAAGAAGACTACCGCAACTACTAGCGCAATCGCTGCAGGATACATCCAGAAAATTTTCCATTGTGGAAGAGAAGCTGCTCCTTGTTCTGTGACCGTTTGATTAAACAGATTTCCTGCGATAAACGATCCAACAAACATGCCAATCCCTTGAGTAAACATGATTAATAACCCTTGTGCTTGACTCTTGATTTTTGCTGTTGCCATTGTATCCGTATAGATATACCCGGATACAAAGAAAAAGTCCCAACACAATCCATGTAAAGCGATAGCGATATACATAAATACTGTGATTGTTGAAGGTTCAGCGAAGGCAAACAATGACATGCGCATTACCCATGCAATCATTCCAATGAGGAACATGTATTTGAAACCCAAAAAACGGAAAGCTACAGGTATTAACAGCATGAATACAATTTCAGACACTTGGCCAATCGTCAAAACAGATGAAACATTTTCTATTCCCGCATCACCAAGAAATACGGAAGCAAAAGAGATATACGATGCATGGTCAATGAAAAGTAAAACCGTGCAGATGATAAACACTAAATAGTAACGATTTTTTAATAAGCTCAATGCATCCAGACAAAGGAAGTCACGCATTGAAAACGGTTTCCCTTTAGCCGGTGCTGGGGTATTCGGTAATGTAAAGCAGTATACTCCAAGGATAACAGATACAACAGCGCCAATTTGGATAGAGACTGGACTTCCTGAATAACCAAGACTTCCAATTAACACACCTGCAACGATAAACCCTACCGTTCCGCACACACGGATGATTGGGAAACTTTTCATAGAATCTTTTACATTATGGAAGCTTACATTATTCGTTAAGGAATACGTGGGATTAAAGCACAACATATACAAAAACATAAGCCATAAAAAAGCGGTTCCATTACCTGCATAGATTTGTGCTGGAAGAAACCATAACACGATTGCTCCTACAATGTTCACAATCCCTAACACTTTTTGAGACGGAAAGAATCGATCCGTAATCATACCTAGGAAAAGTGGAGAAATCAAAGCAGCAATACCACCTATCGAGTATGCAGTTCCAATAATAGATGATAGCCCATGCTGACTCAGGATATAACCTAAAGTAGCAAACCATGTGCCCAAGACAAAATACTGCAGGAACATCATAGCTGAGAGACGTGGGATGATTAATACATTACGTTGCATATTTTTCACTCCTACTGATAAAATTAAGTATTTCTTTTTTAAAATTCAGAAAATAAAAAACCAATGTATACCATTAAGCACCTTTATTTACCTTCTTTAGAATTGGTATTCCAATTCCTCCTCATAACACGCATAAGATATAAAAACATCTCAAAAAATGTTTTTAAATATTATTTTTTAAAAATTATAAAAGTTTTGACTTTTCACCTTTGATTCTTCTTCAATAAAATTCCCACTCATTAGTTCATTAACGGTCTCATTTCCATTAAGAGGAAACGATTACAAAATAATCCATCGTTTTGTTCCTCTGGAACTTCATTCCCATAGTAATTTTCTTTCTATCTAATTTTAAGATGATGTTTTCCCTTTTCATACGCTCTCCCCTCTTATGATATCTATCTCTATTGCCAACATTAACACTATGCAAACAGGGTATTCTATGGAACGCGTTCCAAGTCAAGCATACTTTTCAAAAAATCAGTGAACTTTTTGATGTAAAATTTATACATCAAAAAAATTAGGTAATAGACGACATGAAATTTCCACATGTGTCTATGGAAACTACGAAAACAAAAGTAAGGAAGTGGAGAAATCTCAGTGTTTTCACCCATAAAGTATATAGATGAAAGAATTCGAAAAAGGCGATATTAGCGCTTAGGGTTCTGTAGGGATTAAGCCATAGAAAAAGTCTTCTAACACAGATATAAAAGAGGATAATAAGAATGTGTTTCTTTGATAATACCATTTAGATACGTATATCACGGCTGGAAATTCAATATATTCCCAGCCGCACTCCTTGAAACGGTATACCAAACCCTACTTTACCATTTTTTGAGTCCCAGTAATTTTTCACCTAGTTCGGTTAATTTAGCTCTTCCATATTTAGTTTGTTCCCAACTTCGGGGGTCACCTGGAAAAGCATATCCATCAGGTTTAATTCTTTCACTCCAAGAATTTATTCGAGACTCTTTCAGTTCTTCGTTTTCTTCTTGAGCAGGGAACATCGAAATATATTGTGCTAATCGAGGTTTCTCAGAAAAATTCGGACGAATCCCATGAGGTTGCATACTATTAAAAATGAGCAAGTCTCCAGCCTTTGTTACTACTTTTGTTGGTGTAAAACCTGTTGTATCTGGCTTATAGGGATCTCGGTCGGCAGGCTGTGTTTTTACCCATTCGTCAAAAGTTCTATAAAGTTCTGGAATACACTGGAACCCTCCCATATCAGTATCTGTATCAACTAAGGCTAAAACCCCCTGGACACTAACAGGAATCGGATTTAGAGAAGTATTTATATCCCAATGAATGAATCCCTTATACTCATGGCCCTGTTTGATTGGAAGATTTAAATTGCATCGGTCAATGCTCACCCATAGTTTTTCAGTTCCCCAAATATCAACAAAAGCATTATAAATTTTCTCATACATGCGGTTATCCCATAAATATTGATGATTATATAGTTCAACCATCCCAGTGTTTGTAAGCTCCTTCATCTGCATTTCACGGCGTGGCGCGGTATACCAAGTAGATGGATCATCAGGATCTTTTTCTTCAAACTCCCAGATCAAATTTACAAGCCTGTCGATATGTTCTTTTGGAACTGCCTCACGGATAATGACATAACCATTTTCTTTCCAAAACTCCCATTCTTCTTCACTCAATACTCTTAACGGCTCATTATTCAAACGTTCATTTAATGGAGTTACAATTTCAAGAATGTTATTTAGATTTTTTTCCATTTTCATTTGAAATTCCTCCCAGCATTTTTGTGAATCAGGCAACACAGGGTATTCGTCTTGCTAAGATTTGATAAAAAATTAGCAAATTCATATAGTGTTAACAATTATTTTTTTGTCAAGATTATCGAAAGTCGATATTTATACGTTGTAAAACAGAATAGAAACTAAAAACATGAACTGTTCTCTATGTCCCCTAAAGAGAAAGAGAAAGAGAGGATACTATTCTCATCGCACACTCTCTTTCTCCTACATTTTTGTGGATAGACTGAATGATTACATTAATTTTTAATACCTAAAGGCTTATTTTCCTTTAAATTGGTCTAGATTCTCTTTTGTAACTAATTGGAAAGGAATCGTGTTCTCTTTCTCCACTTTCTCTCCCTTTGCCGCCTTATACGCTACTTCAACTGCCGTTTTCCCTTGTGCATCCACATCTTGGAATACAGTTGCGGATAATTCTCCTGCTCCAATTGAATTAAAAGCATCTGGTATTCCATCAATTCCAATGACTTTTATATCCTTTAATTTCCCTGCTGCACTCACTGCTTTGATTGCGCCTAGGGCCATTTCATCATTTTGTGCAACAATCGCATCTAGTTTCTGTGATTGCAACCAGTTTTCTGTCAATTTAAGCGCTTCCTCACGTGACCAGTTTGCTGTTTGCTCAGCAGCGACTTTAATATCAGGGTAACCTTTTAAGACTGCTTTATTTCCTTCAGTTCTGTTAACCTCTGCAGAGTTCCCGTTAGGTCCATGAATAATCCCAATCGTTCCTTTCCCGCCTAACAATTCTGCAATATGCCTCATTTCTATTTTTCCAGCCTCAACATCGACAGATCCGACATGTGCTGTAGCTTTATCCTCATTAGAAACAACTGCTAACACTGTTATAACTGGAATTTTTGCTGCTGCAGCTTGTTCAACTACTGCGGCACTACCGTTTTTATCAGCTGGATTTAAAATAATCGCATCTACTTTCTGATTGATTAGATTCTCTACTTGGTTAATTTGATTTTCAGCCTTTCCTTGTCCATCTGATTCTATTAATTCAACACCTGAGGATTTCGCATATTGTCTAATAGAGTCTTGTAAGTTAACAATATATTCATTTTGTAAATTTTGGTATAGGACACCTATCTTTATCTTACCTTTCGCAGTTCCACTTACTTTCTCGTCTGATTTGCCAGAACATCCACTCAAAATACTGAGAAGCAACAATAAAATTACAGCCAATGCTTTTACCTTTCCCATACACTCACCTCTTAGTTTTTTAATGTTTAACGTTGATTCTTTTTATCTAGAAGAATGGCAATGACAATGATAGCTCCTTTTAAAATTTGTTGATAATAAGAGGAAACATTCAGTAAGTCTAGACCATTATTCATTACACCAATAATTAGTACCCCTACGACGGTACCCATAATGCTTCCTACGCCGCCCAGTAAGCTGGTTCCTCCAATCACGACTGCAGCAATAGCATCAAGCTCATATCCCTGTCCTAACACTGGGGATCCCGACATAATCCGGGATGAGAGGATCATTCCTCCAACTCCTGCTAATATTCCTGCAATAGCGTATACACCAATTTGGATGGAAGTTACTCGAATACCTGATAATTTAGCAGCCTGTTCATTTCCTCCAGTAGCAAACACATATCTTCCAAATACAGTAAAGTTAAGAAGGAATGTCCCAATTAAAACAATGGCAACGAAGATAATAATAGGAATAGGCAGATGTAAAAAGGAACCGCTTCCAATATTGTTATATGACTCACTAAGCCCGATAACAGGTCTACCTTCCGTATAAACCATAGCTAATCCGCGTGCCGCAGTCATCATTCCTAAAGTTGCAATAAATGGGGATACTCTCCATTTAGCAACTAAAATACCATTGGTTAATCCACAGGCTAAACCAACCATAATCCCAACAATAACCGGAATAAATAAAGAATAACTGCTGTCTACCTTGGCAAAGCTTGTAGCAACGACGGCTGAAAGTGCCATAATAGATCCAATAGAAAGGTCAATCCCTCCAGTCATAATAACGAAGGACATTCCAATAGACACAATACCTATAATAGATACTTGGCGTAAAATATTAATAATATTGGTCGTAGTTAAAAACGACTCTGAGGTAATAGATAAGGTTATAAACAGGATGGCGAAAGCAATATAAATACCGTATCTAGCAAGAAGTTTCCCCGTACTCCCTTTCTTTATTACAGCTCGCGAATTTGCTAAGTCTAGTACACTAGATTTTACTACTTCTTCTTTTTGAAGGTTCATCAAATTTTTTCCCCTTTCTGAATTCCTGCACAGCATGCCATGACCTTCTCTTGATCGAACTCGTCCCTTTCAAACTCTCCCGTTAATCTGCCTTCACTCATGACAATAATTCGATCACAGATTCCAAATAATTCAGGCATCTCAGAGGAAATGACAATGATGGATTTCCCCATTGCTGCATAATCACTAATGATTTTATAAATTTCTGATTTTGCCCCAATATCTATTCCTCGAGTCGGCTCATCCAATATCAATACATCAGGATTATTCAATAGCCATTTAGCAATAACAATTTTCTGTTGATTACCACCACTTAAATTCTTTACTAGCATGTTCCGATTTGGCGTTTTAATCCTTAATGAGTGTATTTGTTCATCTACTACACTATGTTCTCTTCTTCGAGAAATAATATTCTTAAAGAAAGAGAACTCCCTCAAATTAACTAAACTAATATTATCTCTCACTGATCCTGCTAAATTTAAACCTGTTTGTTTTCTATCTTCAGTCACTAGGGCTATGCCATTCTTAATAGCTTGTCCTGGGCGCTTATGAGTTACCTTTTTTTGATTAAGATAAATTTCTCCACCTTGTGGAGGATGAATACCAAAAATACTTTCTACTACTTCTGTTCTTCCTGCACCAACAAGCCCAGCAATACCAAGTACTTCTCCTTGATGGAGGGTAAATGAAATATTTTCAAAACGGCCTTTCCGTGTGAGGTTTTTCACATCCATGAATACGCTGTCATTTTTGGATGTTGTCATTTGATAGACGTCCTTTAATTCCCTCCCAACCATTAAGGAAATAAGCAAATCCTGATTTAAATCTTTTGCTTGTTTACTATCCACATAAGTTCCATCTCTTAAAATGGTAATCTCATCTGAAATTTTAAAAATCTCTTCCATTTTGTGAGAGATATAAATAATAGCTTTTCCCTGGGATGTGAGCATTTTAATAAGGTTAAACAGCTTTTCGACTTCTCTGTCAGTGATAGCTGAGGTTGGCTCATCCATTACAATAATATCTGCATCATTAGAAACCGCCTTCATTATTTCTACCATTTGCCTATCAGATACAGACAGATCCGCCATCTTTTTATTCGGACTTAAGTCAATATTCAGTTTTTGAAATAACTCAAGGGCTCTTTCTTTTTGTTCCTTCTTGTTAATTACCTTATACTTACCAAAGCATGGCTCTCTACCAAGAAAGATATTTTCTGCAACAGTCAGTTCGGGAACATAGCTTAACTCTTGATGAATCATACTAATTCCATGATGTAAGGCATCACGTGGATTGTTAAACTCGACTTTTTCCCCCTTTAAAAATAGTTCTCCCTTATCCGGTTTATGGATACCAGCTAGAATCTTCATAAGTGTAGATTTACCGGCTCCATTTTCCCCCATAAGTGCATGAACGCTTCCTTTTTTCACATTTAAAGAAACGTTATCAAGGGCTTTCACGCCTGGGAATGACTTGGAAATATTTTTCATCTCAAGAACATAGTCATTCTTTTTTTCCACCCAACAGTTCACCCCTTCTATTCGAATTTTTCATCAGTACAAATCTTCAGATTAGTCTGACTAGTTAGGATTCTACTATTGCCAAAGTATTTACACAATTAACTATCGTGCTAAGTTGATTATAAAAACTATAATATCTTGCTACCTAATATTGTCATTCAGGCTTGAAAAGGTTATAAATTAGATTGATTAATGAGTAGTTTTTTAAAATTCAGAGGGAAGATTCGAAAAATTGCATAAAATTAACATTTTGCAAAAGAAAGATTTTATGCAAAATAAACAAAAAGGATATAAAACTCCGTTTATCAAGAAAAGTCTAATATGTTGTTACAACTAAATACAAACTCTAATATCTTGTTATTTAAGATATTATCTTGGCTCAACAGATAAGATGGGGAGGGAAATTATGGAGCGTTTTAACCGTAAAGATAAAAATCTTAATGTGGAATATTGGGATACACCTTTAAAATTCAAAAAACTCCCAGTACTTGCGTACGCCGGGCAGGTGGGTGGAAATCCGAATTGGAATTTTCCAAGCCACAAGCATGATGATTTAAGTGAGATTATTTATATCTGTGAAGGAGAAGGAACTTTTATTATTAATAATACACACTATACTGCCAAAAAAGGGGATATTCTCATATACAATCCGGGGATTATGCATGAAGAGTACTCGAATCCAGAAAAACCTCTCAAGACACTTTATTGTGGAATCTCTAGTCTAGCTATTGATCAATTGAAAGAACTTTGTATAATACCTTTAGATCTCCAGCCAATTATCCAAAAGAATCGCTACTCAGATTTGATTGGAACTTATTTTTCAAATATTTTTGAGGAATCCTCCCTTCAAGCTGCTGGCTTTGAAATTATTTGTCAGGGTTTACTATCGTCCTCAATTACTTTAATTCATAGGGCTATTCAATTACAAAATATTAAAAGTAATACACAAGAATTCACTTCACTTTCCCATCGTATAAAAGAATTTATTGATAAAAATTATAAAAAAAATATAAAGTTGGAAGACATAGCTGATGAACTATATATTAATAAGTATTACCTATCCCATGTCTTCAAAGAACAAATGCAAATGACCCCTATTAATTACCTAATTAACCGACGAATCGGAGAAGCAAAAAGCTTGTTGGTTTCGACCGATTTAAAAATTGGAGAAATTGCAAAAATTATAGGTTACGATAATCCAAATTACTTTACGTTATTATTTAAAAAAGTGACCAAAGAGACACCCAAGCAATTTAAAGCTAACCATAAAAAAAATCTATTTTATCATAAAAATTCCGAATCTACAGTAAATTCTATTCTTGACGGAGAAAGAGCATAAAAAACATCTGTATATCTGTTATGTTGAGTGCACCATTAACCAATGTAACGAGGTATACAGATGTTTTTTTATTCTATCAATTTTCTCTTAAATCCATGAGAGTTATAGTAATTTTCCAATGCGGTTGTGACTTTATTTTCTTGTACATACCTTCAATCCTTTACTGAGCTTTCCAAAATAGATCCACTTTTTAGAATTGAGGCTGTCCCCCAGATCAGATAATAGTCCTTGGTAAAGATTCATACTCCTCCTATGGAAAGCGAAAAATATCTCATATGCTAGAATGCCAACTTTACGTAATTTGTAAATATCTGAAGAGAAAATGTTTTACCAACACTAAGTTCTCTAATTGCTGCATCGATGATACTTGGCATTTTAGATAATTCATTTTTATTTTGGACAGATTTCACCTTATTGAAGCTATCCTTTTTCAGTTATAACCGTCTCCTTAAGTGGATTTAAATTATGTATTAATTTTTTAAAAAAAACACTTGATATGAAATGCGTTCCATAAAATATGCTGTTTTTACAAGGTAATCACCACAAAATTTCAAGTTCATCACAATGGAAATGGTGATAACCTTATCCCAAGCATGTTTTACAGAGAGGGGATACTTAGTGAAGAAGCTAAAGTAACCATAAAAAACACAAAATCTAACATAAAGATTGTTTTTCTAAAATGATTAGAATCTTTCACTGAAAAGAAAACGCTTTATTTTTTCAAAAAACTGATTCATGTTGTATAAGAAACCCATAACACAAATACTCAGTTTAAGGAGGGGATACTATTGTTAAAAGTTTGCGAAAAACATATTAAAAAGGCTATAGAAGTATTAAATGTACCTCATATACAGAGATTGTCTCAAAAATATCAGAAACATACATGCGTTTTCTGTGGTGAACCAGCTCACTTTAGACTCTTTTATAGTATACCCATAGAAAATTCCTTATTCAAAATTAGAAAGCCGGAATTCTTTAAGGATTTATCTGATAAAAAATGTGCGAAGTACAGTACAGAAATGCAAGAACAGCAGGAATGCCGTACCAATGAGTATGAAAAATGCACAAAAGTCAATGAGACCACCTACGCTTAAAAATTGGAGATGATGAAAATGTTGATGAAAATGACTGAGTTCTTTAAAAATTTGCCTCGTAAAAAATGTGCAAACTGCGGCACGGAAATCGAAGAACAACATGAATGCTACTCTAATGAATGTACTAAATGCTCTAAAATCGCTTAAACTGACTACGCTAATAAACAGGAGGGAATCAATATGTTAGTGAAAATGACTGAGTTCTTTAAAAATTTGCCTCGTAAAAAATGTGCAAACTGTGGTAAGGAAATTGAAGAACAACATGAATGCTACTCTAATGAGTGTACTAAATGCTCTAAAATCGCTTAAATTAACTACGCTTATAAATAGGAGGGAATCAATATGTTAGTGAAAATGACTGAGTTCTTTAAAAATTTGCCTCGTAAAAAATGTGCAAACTGTGGCACGGAAATTGAAGAACAACATGAATGCTACTCTAATGAGTGTACTAAATGCTCTAAAATCGCTTAAATTGACTACGCTAATAAACAGGAGGGAATCAATATGTTAGTGAAAATGACTGAGTTCTTTAAAAATTTGCCTCGTAAAAAATGTGCAAACTGTGGCACGGAAATCGAAGAACAACATGAATGCTACTCTAATGAGTGTACTAAATGCTCTAAAATTGTTTAGATATAGTTAATCAATAATTTAATACAAAGAGTTGAAGACGTATTGCTAATAGAAAACTGTCTAAAAATCAGAGGGGATTCTTAAAATAATGAATAATGAGATAGTTTGTAAATGACCTTGTAAATCCTCCAAAAGAATAACAAGGTCATTTATTATTACCTTACATTCATTTTTGAAAATTCCTTGTTACAAAAACAATATATATTTTCTCCATTCTTGCTTAACCCCTTATTAACAATTAAAGGAAGCACTTCCATAATCGTCTCTTTTCTGAATCCGGACTGAAGGAATTATAATATACTGTTTGTCAGCATTTTTCTTTTAGTTATGAAGTTGCTACAAGAAAAGAAGGGTTCTTCTTAATAGACATTGATAAACCAATTTATACAACTTCAATAATGAATTAATTACTTCTTGCTTCGCTTCCATGAAACGATTGATAAAGGAATAGAGAGAATAGCAAAAAATGCAGGCAACGCCCACGGATAATACATCAGTACTTGAGATTGCCATGGCCATAGATACTTATTCATTTTCTATATTACAACTCCTTGTATTTTTCCACTTACCCCAATTGACTATTTCGTTTTTGTGACCATTTTTTTCGTATCAGTGTTACGATTAACAGTAAACTTGGCAAAAAGATGTACAATAAGGGAGATAACAATGTATCACGTGTAAGCTTGTCAAAAATATACAGGTGTTCATTGATATTTGTTGACATGGTCATACCTAACAAATAGAGAATAAAAGCGACAGGGACGATTAATGGGCGACTACTACGCATATTCATTAACAGCTGAATCGATCGTACTGCAACAAAGAAGTAAATGGTGATTTTAACATAGGCTGTAATAATCATATTTAAGGCAATAATTGCATCTAAATTCTCCAAAAATTCAGCAACTGATATTTGCCTTACTAATAAATAGAGAGGATAAGACGTACGTTCGACGAGATCTTCCCCCAAAACAGCAATTTGTATCAGGCTAAAGCAGCTAACAATTAACCCGGATATTATAGTAGCTAATATAGTTATCTTTCTAATTTTTTTTTGCTTCGTTACTAATGGCCAGATTACGGCCAATATTAAAGTCTCGGAAAATAATTGGGATATACCCACTGGCCATACCGACGTCCAAATCCTTTCCCATCCTTCTCCTAAAACAGGAAGCGCATCTTGAAAATTGACAACTCCTGAACTGAAAAGCAGAATTATTTCTAACACGAGAAACAATAATATCACTGGTAGCGTGTATTCTGTAAACCGTGCTAACACTTCTATTCCAGAAAATAAGCAGTGCACAATAACCAGTAACATGGCTGCCACCACAAACGCTGAAGGGGTGTCAGGCAGAAGAGTGGATGGAATTAACGAATTCAAATCAGAAATTGTACGCCCCCCAGAATACAAAAATTGAAGGGGATACAACCATGCAATAGGCATGCCTAACCACCGACCAAATTGTGCAGGAAACCATTCAACAATCGTTAAACCCGGGTTTCGCTCCATAAGATCGAGGTGTAGTAAAACAATGAATATACTCAAAACAGTACAGATTAAAATCGCAAGCCATGCATCTCGACCTGCAAGTGAAGCAAAACCAAATATGATGTTAGTACCTACCTGAAAAAATATAGTCATTGTAAAAAGTTGAAAAATAGAGATTCGCTCCATGCACTCCCCCCTTTGAGCAATAACTTATAAATACTACTCACTTTTAATCGTCTGGCTGTGACATGGATTTTGTGCTAAATCCAGTGCCTCTTATCCTTATATGAGGAACAATTTCTACTTCTAAATCCGGAAAAACCTCGGACCACTTTTTCTTATAAAAGCTCTTCCACTTCGCTGGTTCAGTTCGGTATACAGCTTGCCCAAATCCAAATATATCTGATTTTAATTCTTTTTGTGTTTTATCGAGTGTTAACTTAATTCTCGTCTTAACGTCCTTTTCAAAAATGGATTGCAGAGTATTCATTACCCTCGGATCACGCAAATCTAATGCCGTATTATTATCAAAAATATCTATCTCCCCATAGATCTCTAGCTTGATTTTCAGCTTGTCATGATGGAATATCGGTTTAATGTCGGTTGATCCTTTCTTTATTTTAGCTCCTACCATTCTTTTTCCTTCTTCAGTTGGGACCATTACTGTAAGGACCCCAGATTTAATTTCATTACGCAGCCATAAAACACCTCTAGCCTCTTTATCATTCAACCAACCAACCAATCGATTTCCCCTGAATACAGCAGCTCCATTAATAGCAGGAGCTTTTTTAGGCATTTCAGATCCTTCTGTTTCAATCTTGTTCACCATTTCCAAGGGTAAATTTGAAATTTGAGCCGCCACCGGTTCTTCTCCATCTTTTAGCAGTCTCTTCAAAAAGTCCCTTACGCTAATTTGTATCCCAACTCCTGTTCTTTCCTGTTCTCTGATTTCCTCCGCCATAATCGATTCTAATCGGGGAGCTGACTTCAGGACATCAACAGCTTTCCCTTTCGTAAATAAAAGATAGTTACGCAAATGTGCTTGTCGATACCTTGAAAAGAAGTCAAGAAAGGAAGAAACACTATCTCTTGCCAGTTTTTCCCCCACAATAATGACACGGCTATGGGCAAAAAAAACTTCTCGTGGCAACTTTTCCTGAATGATTCGATATGCTTCCATAATAGATTTTCCTTTTGCAGAAATCATTATGGTTGATTTCGTTGCACCAGAGCCTTGAGTAGATCCACTAGTTCCAAGTGCCTTTGGTACTGCAATTTGCAAGGCAATCTGAATCTGTTCGTTTTCCAACTCATCTATCGCTATACCGAGTACGATGGCTATATCAGTGATTTCTGTTCTGCTCCAACAGCCAGTAAGCAGGGGTAATATTACTATAAGTATGAGCCAAGTTTGTTTTCCTCCCATAGGCTTTCCCTTTCCTATCATGTCTCTAAGCCTTTACTTATCCGGTTGATTGGGTCCATGGCGTAATGTATCCTTCATACGTTTAGACTTATTACTTGCTACTATCCCTGGGCGTTTCACCATAGCCTGCCTCGGTGCACGGATAATAATGTCTTTTAAGCTCTCAGCATCCATTGGGGCTACAGGTGAAAAATACGGAACTCCAAAGGAACGGAGACTACTAATATGATTTTGAAGAACAATCGCTCCTAACAGTATTCCATACAATCCCATGAATCCTGCAAGTATCATCATGGGAAACCGAAGAATGCGGATAGAGTTCCCCATACTATAGCTTGGGTTGATAAACGATGCCACACCAGTTAGCGCCACGATAATAACCATGGGAGCCGAAACGATTCCAGCTTGTACAGCTGCTTGCCCGATTACAAGTGCGCCTACAATGCTCACAGCCTGTCCAACTGGTCGCGGCATACGAACGCCCGCTTCCCGTAGTCCTTCAAATGAAATCTCCATAATCAACGCCTCTACAAACGCAGGAAACGGAACCGTCTCACGCGATGCTGCTACGCTAAGCAGCAAGCTTGTCGGTAGCATCTCCTGATGAAACGTTGTAACTGCGATATAAAGAGAAGGCAAAAGCAAAGAAATAAGTAAAAAGAGATAACGAATCCAACGAATAAATGAACTCACAGGATAACGCAGATAATAATCCTCAGCACCTTGAAGAAACTGAAAGAACGTTTGTGGGGCAATCAGACACAGAGGTGTATTGTCAATCAGAATACCCACATGTCCTTCCAATATATTCCCCACTACTTTATCGGGTCGTTCTGTAAATGCGACTTGAGGAAAAATAGACACAGGACTATCCATAATTAACTCTTCAATATATCCACTTTCCAAGATAGCATCGATATCAATTCGATTAATACGTTCGCGAACCTCTGCCACTAGTGATTCATCAGCAATGCCTTCTATATATGTGATTACAACATTAGTTTTCGATAATCGTCCAACTGTTGTGAGCTCCATCTTAAGTTTAGGAGTTTTTAATCTTCTCCGTATTAAACTCGTATTCGTTCGCAAGTTTTCCGTAAAGCCTTCCCTTGGCCCTCGAACCACGGGCTCTGTTGCCGGTTCCTCTATACTGCGCTTATCCCACTGTTGTAAGCTAATAAATAGTACCTGCTGCACTCCATCGATGAGCACTACTGTATCTCCTGATAAAACATGATCAATAATATCCTGAACCTTTTGCCCCTCGCTGATTTGGGCTACTGTAATAATTTGTTCTAGAAATAGTTGCTTAATAAAATGGAGTTCAGGAGGGTTTAACTGCTTTTTTCCATACTCCACCAACGGTTTTAAGACGTCTGAATCAATTAATTCTATATTAACAAACCCATCTAAAAAGATTAGTGTTCCTTTTTGACCACCTACTTGAAATTCCCTATATACTATATCGGAGGAACGATTGAAGATTGTTTTTAATTCTTGTATATCGTACGTTAGATTTCCGGTGATTACTTTTGAATTCTGTTCATCTTCAATAAACTGGTCATCGTTATAAGAGCGGTTGTTGGTAGAAAGAGATGCAACGAATTCCTTGATTTTTTTAATTATATTAATCACGCTCCTATCCCCACCATTTTTATAAATTTATTATGGTTCGATTTAAATTCCATTATGTACCACGAAATAAAAAAACTGGTTTTTATAACGGCACGTTCGAGGGAGGTACGACCGATGAAACGCGAAAACCCACTCCTTTAGGGGTGGGATGTGCCGTGCTATTCAAAATCGACAAACTTTTGAAGCCCACTGCTTGAACTATGGGTCCTCACAAAATAATTATTTCATTTATTAGGGGTTGTTGTTTGAGGATCCTTAAATTAATGAAGAAAAGAAGTAATGAACAAATAAAGTAAAAGACCTTGCTCACTTAAGAATTACAAGGTCTCTTACTTTTTTCTTATAGTTAATTGGGCTACCTAGTTCCTTCAATTTAGTAGTATTTTTATTCCCCTCACCACTAACTACTTGTAATCTTTTTCGTCAAATGAATCAAAAATTGTAACAAAACCAATTTCTTCATTAATATAGACTCTACCTTTTCTTAGATAGCGATAGCCCCTCTCGCTATCTTTACTTGCCTCAGCACTTTAGTTAATCCATTATGTATCTTCTTTCTTTGTAAATGATGATCTTAATCTCTTTCCATTGTTGAAAGATCACCAGTAGGTAAATTAAGTTCCCATGCCTTTAAGACACGTCGCATAATCTTTCCACTTCTCGTTTTCGGAAGGGAATCACAAAACTCAATTTCCCTCGGAGCTGCATGTGCGGCAAGTCCCTCTTTCACAAAAATTCGAATTTCTTCTTTTAATTCATCCGATGCTTCATATCCTTCTCGTAATGAAACAAATGCTTTAATAATTTCTCCACGGATTACATCAGGTTTTCCAATCACTCCAGCTTCAGCAATCGCCGGAAATTCAACTAACTTACTTTCAACTTCAAAAGGACCAACGCGTTCTCCTGCAGTCATAATGACATCATCAACCCGCCCCTGAAACCAAAAGTATCCATCTTCGTCCATGTAAGCAGAATCACCAGACACATACCAATCATTTTTCAAAAAGCACGATTCATATTTTTCCTGATTCTTCCAAATTCCTCTCATCATGGATGGCCATCCTTTTTTAATCGCCAAGTTTCCCATCTGATACGGCGGCAGTTCCTCTCCCTGATCATCCACGATGGCAGCTTGTACACCTGGTATAGGTTTTCCCATTGATCCCGGTCGAATTTCCATGGAAGGATAATTACAAATAAGCTGTGCGCCTGTTTCAGTCATCCACCACGTATCATGAATACGTAAATGAAAGACTTTCATTCCCCAAAAAATGACTTCCGGATTCAAAGGTTCCCCAACACTTAAAATATGGCGGAGTGATTTTAAGTCAAATTTGGTCACAAGCTCATCCCCTGCACTCATTAACATTCGAAATGCAGTTGGTGCACTATACCAAACAGTTACACCATATTTTTCAATGGTTTGGTACCAATCCTCAGGCTTAAATCGACCACCAAGAATAACATTCGTTGCCCCCACCAGCCATGGGGCAAACACACCATAAGATGTACCCGTCACCCAACCTGGATCAGCCGTACACCAATATACATCTTCATCCTGTAAATCGAGCACCCATTTTGCTGTTTGATAATGCTGGATCATTGCATTATGAACATGGTACACACCTTTTGGTTTCCCTGTTGAGCCAGATGTGTAATGCAAAATCAATCCATCTTCACGGTCAACCCATTCAACAGTAAGTTGATTGCTAGTAGTTTCCATTCGTTTTTTAAAGTCTATATAAAGACCTTCTTCTTTTACATTTTCACCTACAAGTACCACATGTCTTAAATTTGGTAGTTCATCAACCGGAACACGCTTCAAAAGTTCTGGCGTTGTAATGAGAACCTTTGCTTCACTATCTTCCAAACGGTCACGAACAGCTACTTCCATAAATGCCTCAAATAATGGACCAACTACCGCTCCTAATTTAATTGCTCCTAATAACGCAAAATACAGTTCAGGAGAACGTGGCATAAAGATGAATACACGGTCTCCTTTTCCAACATGAGCTACTTCCTTAAGAATATTCCCTGCTTTATTCGAATACTCTTTCATATCCTGAAATGTGTATGCCTCATCTCTTTCTTTATCAGAATAATACAAGGCTATTTTATTTCTTTTCTCTGATTCTGCATGACGATCAATCGCTTCATGAGCCATATTGACAAGACCCGTCTCATTCCAGGAGAAATTGTTTTCTACCTCAGACCAACAAAACGAATCGTATGTTTCTTCATAGCTTTCTAAGTTAAACTGACCTTCTTTAATAGCGAGCGTTTCTAGTCTCATAATCTAACGTCCTCCTTAAATAACAGATCTTTCTTAACTATTACAGCATTTTCTTATATAAACTTTAATTAAAAGAATGCTAACTTCTAGCTATGCATCAATCCTTCTACTTGAATGATGACAGTCATGGTGGGGCTTTACATAGCTTTAATTCAACTCATATCCACATGCGATGTTATAGTCTTGACTTTTACAGCATAGATTTCCAAATTTCATCTAGAATTTATAGTACAAACTTATTCTCTTCTTTCTTGCAGACTAAGACTATATAGATAGACTCCTAGCTAAATGATAAACAGACAGATCAATCGTATGCTTATCTTGTGCTGCTTCTTCAAAAGATACATGAGTCAGCTGACCCCCTTTCCATCCAACCATTACCCCCTTTTCACCTCCTATTAATAAATCGACGGCTTTTGCCCCCATCTGACTACCTACCATTCGGTCATAAGCAGTAGGGGATCCTCCGCGTTGAAGATGCCCTAATACAGTTACTCTTGTATCGAATCCGGTTTTCTCCTCTATCAATCGACCAATCTCTGCCCCTTTACATACTCCTTCAGCTACGATAATAATGCTATGTGTTTTTCCTCGTTTTTGTCCTTGCTGAATCCGTTCGATTACATCGTTGATATCATAGGTATCTTCTGGGATAATAATGGATTCTGCCCCTGCACACATTCCTGCCCATAAAGCAATATCCCCTGCATCGCGGCCCATAACTTCAATAACATAGGTACGTTCATGAGAAGAGGCCGTATCACGAATTTTATCGATAGCTTCCATAGCTGTGTTGACTGCTGTATCAAAACCGATTGTATAATCTGTCCCCGCAATATCATTATCAATTGTTCCAGGAATGCCAATTGTCGGGAAACCTTGAGCAGTTAATGTGCCTGCCCCCCTGAAGGATCCATCTCCTCCAATTACTATCAATCCGTCAATTCCAAATTTCCCTAAATAATCTAATGCCTGCTGCTGTCCCTCCACTGTTCTAAACCTCTCGCTGCGTGCACTTCGTAAGATGGTTCCGCCACGGTGGATAATATCACCTACACTCCCAAGATCCATCTCTACAAAATTCCCAGAGATTAAACCATCGTATCCATTTCGTACGCCATACACCTCTAGTCCTCTAAAAATTCCTCTTCGAACGACTGCTCGAATGACAGCATTCATTCCCGGTGCATCTCCGCCACTTGTTAATACTGCTATTTTCTTCATAACCCTTTTCCCCATTTCTTTCTACACTTTATACAAATGTCGCTTATACAAACTTAAAATGACGTAGTAGAAAATAGTTTAATACATGAAACATTCTAGTAAATATCTTTATACTCACATGACCTAATAGTGTTATGATTTAAGATCTACTTTCATGAGTATACTTTCTTCCATTTTGACACTTTTAGAGGATCCTAATTCTAAATGATCAATACGATCAAAATTGGTAATGATAATTGGGCTAGTCGTACTTTTAGCCTTTTCTTTAACCAAATCCATAGAAAATTCAATAAGTAAATCCCCTACTTTTACCTTATCCCCAGTCTTCACATGGGCTACAAAACCATCTCCGCCCATTGTGACAGTCTCAATTCCAATGTGAATTAAAACCTCAAGACCTTTTTCTGATAATAGCCCAATAGCATGTTTGGTAGGGAATACCATAGTTACTTCTCCATTAATAGGGGAAACAACCTTTCCTTCCTCCGGGATGATGGCTATTCCTTCTCCCACTAACTTTTGTGCAAAAGCTTCATCAGGGACGTCCTCTAATGGAACAACTTGTCCAGACAACGGAGCTATGATAGTTTCTACCTCTTTTTTAATTTTTCTTCCAAATAGTTTTTTTAACATGATAATCTCCTTTTTTTCCAAACATAATAAGGGACAATAATTAATTGTTAAGTACTTCTTTTGTTATTTCTTACTTAAAAATGATGTATCAGACAATGTTCCTCTTTGTCTTAATAGAATATTCAGAATTTTAACTCTTTAAAAATCTTCCTATCTGTAGAGACACTATTGAATACACCTATTTACTTTAACCCTGTTAGCACAAGAATAACATCGATTGAAAACGGGAGTGCTTGTCCTACATGCTTTCAAAAGGTTCGTTTATCTCACCTTATCTGCCGGAAATACAAGCCCCATTTGTTTTCTTGCCTCTTCCATTATTTCTGCAACTGACAGTGAATTCTTATAGGAATTTGTGCCCGACTCGAGAACACCATTTTTGATTAAGGAGACAAACTCCTGCACTTCGTAATATATCGGATTACTTCTTTGAAGCTGTGTAATATTCTCTATACGTCCATCGTTATAATGAATCTCCACTTTTTCTGGAGGATTCATTTTATCAAGCATAATACTCCCATTTTCCCCTTGAATCTCTGAAGGTAAATAGGAATTGGTTATTTTTGAAAACATTACAACTGCATCTTGTTCTTCATACTTTAGGAGAATACTTCCTTCTCCATCCACCCCAGAATCGAGCAAGATGCCATTTGCTTTTATACTATGAGGCTTTCCAAATAACACAACCATCGGATATATACAATAGATTCCTATGTCCATTAATGAGCCGTTTGAAAATGCAGGATTAAATGCATTTAAGACCGTTCCTTCCTTATAAGCATCGTAGCGGGAAGAGTACTGACAATAACTTGCAACATAGCGACGGATTTTCCCTATTTTATGCAAGTTCTTTTGGATACTTTTGAAATTAGGAACAAAGGTCGTCTTTAGAGCTTCCATTAATAAAACATTGTTCTTTTTTGCCACACCAATCATTTCTTTCAATTCTCTTGTATTAGAAGCAATAGGCTTTTCGCATAAAACATGTTTTCCATGTTTCATCAAGATAATGGCTTGCCTAGCATGGAAAGAATTAGGACTGGCAATGTAAACAGCATCTATTTCTTCACTTGTTGCCATGCTTTCTAGATCTGTAAAGATAGTCTGGATATCAAATTTTTCTGCAAATTCTTTTGCTCGTTCCTCGGTTCGAGAATAAACAGCAGCTAAAGTGCAATCCTCTACTTCTCTTACTACTTGAATAAATTCTTCTGTAATTACATTTGTTCCAATCACACCAAACCGTATCATGGCCATTTTTATTCCCCCCTCGTTAAAACTCCAGATTCTAATGTACAGAAAAACAGGGAAGTTCACCTTTTGGTGAACCTTCCCAAAACTAGATCCACGTTTATATAAAAGCTGCTTATACCTTAACTAGATTGAGAGACTCTCTTCCTAACAATATGTTATTCTTTTATCAGAACATTAACTGGCAATAAATTTTCTGATTTGTTCTTTTAATTGATCCGATTTTGTGCCAAAAATGGCTTGAATATTATTTCCTACTTCTAGTACACCAGCTGCACCCAGCTTTTTTAGGCGCTCTTTATCAACATTTTTCACATCATTTACTGATACGCGCAAACGTGTAATACAAGCATCTAAATGTGTGATATTTTCTTGTCCGCCAAGTGCTTCTAATATATTACGTGGTAGTTCGCCAGCTTCAACCGCACCTGTTTCCGATTCGTCTGTTTTGTCTTCACGTCCAGGTGTTTTCAAATTGAACTTGCGAATTGCAAAACGGAAACCACAGTAATAAATAACTGCAAAAGCTAAACCAACAGGGATAACTAACCACCATTCTGTACGATTTTGTAAGATACCAAACAGGGTATAATCAATAATTCCTCCCGAAAATGTCATCCCGATTTTCACATTTAACATTTGCATGATCATGAATGATAAGCCTGCAAATACTGCATGAATCGCAAATAAAATTGGTGCTACGAATAAAAATGTAAATTCAAGCGGCTCTGTAATCCCTGTTAAAAAAGATGTTAGGGCAGCTGAAACCATGATTCCAGCAACAACTTTTTTATTTTCAGGACGTGCTTCATGATACATTGCTAATGCAGCTGCAGGTAAACCGAACATCATAAAAGGGAATTTACCAGTCATAAATGTACCAGCTGTTAATTCTACACCATCTTTCAACTGAGCAAAGAAAATCTTTTGATCACCATGAATCAATTCTCCTGCTTTATTTACATACGTTCCAAACTCAAACCAGAATGGTGAATAAAAGATATGATGTAGTCCAAATGGAATTAGCGACCGCTCAATTAATCCAAATACAAATGCTGACATTGTAGGATTTGCATCAATCATGTTTCTTGAAAAGGCATTTAATCCCGCTTGAACTGGCGGCCAAATAACAACCATGGCTGCACCAATAGCTATTGCAAAAACTGCTGTAATAATCGGTACAAAGCGTTTACCTGCAAAGAAACCTAAATATGGGGGCAATTCAATATTGTAGTAGCGCTTATACATAATTGCAGCCAATACACCAATAATGATACCGCCGAACACACCAGTTGCTAATGTCGGAGTACCTAATATGTTTGCATATGACGGATCTTTACTGAAATTCTCTAAATCCAATTGACCTGTAGCAATTAAAATCGTACTCATTGTTTTGTTCATCATTAAATAGCCGACAATGGCTGCTACACCTGCTACACCATCACCCTTTGCTAAGCCAACAGCCACCCCAACCGCAAATAACAATGATAAGTTAGAAAATACAACATCACCCGATTGGGCTAAGATGGTTGCCGGTAGTTGGAACCACTGTGATTCAAGCATAGGAATACGATCTAATAATGTAGGATTTTGAAGCGCTGTCCCTAAACCTAATAAAATTCCTGCTGCTGGTAAGAGTGCAACTGGCATCATTAATGCTTTCCCTACTTGTTGTAAAAGGCCAAATAGCTTCTTAAACAATGTTTTTCCCCCTCATCTTTCATTTCTTGCACAAGTTATTATGCGGAAATACATGTAAATAAGAGATAATAAAAACTATCTCAATGATAAAATGGCATCCCAAAGGTTGCTCCCACTACTCTCCTTACATCAAATATTGTGACAGTTACTCATACAGTCGAACCCGCCGGCAAAAGATAACGCTTACACTAAAATTCTTATAAAAGCGATTTAACAATAAGTAAAGAGGAGATTTTACTATACGGTATATTCAATACGATATCGTGACCTATAATTTAATGTGTTTTGTAAACTGAATGTTCTAGTCTTTCACCAAGAATTAATTCTTGGTGACTCTATAGATGTTAGGAGAGCTACTTAATTTATAACAATTAAACAGCTCTCTTCTTGGATGAACCGTACTACCAAGAGCACTTGATTTGTTAAGTTATTACACGCCCTTTAAAGATAACTACCTTCATCCCACCCTGATTGTCCGAGCCATTCTATATTATTTTCTTTAAAGTCACGATTGGAACCTTAGGCGATAGTACTGGTAACTAACTGTTTCCTTGCGTTTTCTTCCAATAATCCTACATTGATTAATCCGTTAAAAATCCCATCCTCTGAACAGGAATCTGTTATAATATCAGCTGCAGCTTTTGCTTCAGGAACTGCATTACCCATAGCGATTCCAGTTCCTATAAAAGAAAGCATTTCTAAATCATTTAATCCATCACCGAAGGCATAACTATTCTCAACCTTTATGTCAACCACTTCTAGTAACTTTTGAATTCCCTTTGCCTTAGAACTTCCTTTGGGAAGAATATCGGCTGCATATCTATCCCATCTTACAAATTTATATTCTGGATACCGCTCAACATACAATTGCTCATCCTCAATATCACAGTAAAGATGTCCTTGATAAACAGGGGAATGTTTATAAAATTCTCGGTCAACTGAAGGATAATCCATTTTTAACACATCAAAGCTAGTCACTATGAAAGGGTGGCTCTCTTCGCTAACCTTAACATATTGATGATTACAGTAAGCAATTGCATGACCTTTACTTGTTGCTACATCTGTTATACTATTTAACATTTCTGGATCTAGTGGATTTGAGTAGATTTCTTTCCCCTCAAATACGACGTACTGACCATTTGTAGACACATAAGAATCTATATTTAGTTCCTCAAGAATCCAGTCAAACATTAGAGGAACTCGACCAGTGGCAATCGCAGTATAAATTCCCTTATCCTGAAGCAAGCGAATGGCTGTTTTGGTCGATTCCAAAATCTGCTTGTCTTCGTTCAATACTGTTCCATCTAAATCAAAAAATACAATCTTTTTTTCCATACGCTATCACCTCTTCACTAACTTTATGACGTCCAATTTTCTATTTACACCTATTATCCCTGTGAAAATAGGTTATTTTATGGAACGCGTTCCAAGTCAAGAGCCTTTTTTAAAAAATTTATGAACTATTAGAAAGTGGCCATAGTCGATATTTCAATCTTTATTGTCTGAGCAGCTATATAATTTTAACTATGACAAATTTAGTTTCTTTTGCTCTAAATGTAAAATATTACAAAAAGATATTTAAATAGCATAACAATCTTTTGGGTTCTGGTGTCCACTTAAAGTTTTGAGAACAGTAATAATGCCAATAAATAGTTTAATGTAGATATCATTAATAACACTAATATTAATATTAATTTCCATACTAATTATATAAATTATTTTCAAACATGGATGTTTCCTATTAGTACATAGGTGTAACCCTCTCACTGAAACAGTATGAAAGAGAAAAAAATCATTTCTCCCGGTAGAATCATTGAGGATATGTACAATACAGGTGAGGAATAACTAAGTACCTCAAGCCTTTCTTTCCTCAAATCATCTACTTATATCAACAGAATAGTTAATCTCCCAACAACTATATTTCAAACAAAAAGAGGCTTATAAAAGCCCCTTCTGCTGCAAATAGTTTTTAACGATTTCATTCACTAATTTAGACTTTCCACCGCGTCCTAATCTTTGAGACTGTTCTTCAATAACATCCCATACTTCAGAATCAAAATAGATTCCCTTCATAACAGTTGTCAGTTCCTTTGCAGGGATCTCTGCCTGAAGTTTTTCCAACGGGTCAATAGAATTAGCACTATCGTTAACATTAGAATTAACATCTTGTGTATGTAACAGCGGAGAATTCGCAACCCCCGCAAATCCACTTAAACCCTTGCCTTTTTGTCTTGCCATTGTTTCTCAATCTCCTCTACTAATTCAAAATAGTTCTGCACAATTGGATCCCTTGACTTACTAAGAGTAGCAGGAAGTCCTTTGCTCTTAATTTCATCCGCAAATCGAACGGATCTAGGGATAACTGTATCGAATAATTTCCATCCCATTTGTCTGCACAAGAAACGGCACTCTTGTAAAATGGTTGTATGCAGATTCGTTCTTGTATCAACTAATGTTGCTAGGATACCCAAGATTTTAATATCCGGGTTTGTATCCTTCTTCATAGTAGCGATAGCATCCATCATTTTTACCAAGGAGCGTTGCGAATACGGCTCTGGCTGAAATGGAATAATAACATAGTCCACAAATGAAAGAATATTCCCTTGCGTTAATGCGAGAGTCGGAGGACTATCCACCAGGATGATATCATACTCGTTTCGAAGATGATTTACAGCATTTTTCAATAACAAAAAGTACTGCTCTTTTGTGAATCGTTTGTCAGTTAATACGTCAAATTCAAAGAATGTAAAGTCATCATTCGCTGGAAGAACATCAACGTTCTCATGCACATTCACAATGGCAACTTCTGCAGCTAATCCATCTACAAGCACATCGTAAGTTGTATATTCAAAACTGTCCGGATTCTGCCCAAACGATAAAATGCTATTCCCCTGGTTATCCATATCAATAATTAATACTCGTTTTCCTTGGGATGCCCAAGCTCCAGCTGTATTCACTGTTGCTGAACTTTTTAAAACGCCACCCTTGTTAGTAGAAAATGCTAATACTTTTGCATTACGATTTCCGAGTGTAGCTTTCTCTGATTTACTTTTCCCTGATTTTTTCATTATGGCTTACCCCTTCTTTGATCTCTTTCTGTTACATGAATCATCCTAGGTAAGATGTTAGGGTAATACACCTAGGTAATGTTCCCACTCTTTTCTGCATGAGAGTAGTTATTCCTGTATGAAAGTGATTTTGTTTTATTGGTGTTCCTATATTTCTGGAGTATACTCCGGTGGGCGGTTTTCTATATAGGGATATAAGACTGTACTCTATAGTATAAACTCTTTTTTTATATGTGGAAAGTGACCATACTTAGATAGTTCAATCTTTATTGTATATATTCCTGTTTTGTTTACTTGAAACACTCATGATTTATGTAGCGTAGAAAATAAATTGCTGTGATGTGAACTACCCACCACTTATCCGCTGCGCGTCTTGAAGTGGGGGCTTCGAAAGACAAACAACATCCTTCTCTTTTATTGCTACTTCACTCACAAACCTAACGGTTCATGTCCATAGCCTTGCATTCGCGGCGTTCCTACCGCTATTTGGAAACTGATACACATTATGCAGACAACACGCTCATTTCCTTCAAAACATGAGTACCGTATTGCTTGAGGTTAAGTGCTGCATTATAATCTCTATCAGTTTTTGTACCACATTCGGTACATCTGTATATCCTTTCGGATAATGTAAGTTTATCTTTCTTATTTCCACAACAATTACAGATTTTACTAGATGCGAAATATTTATCAGCAACAATATAATATTTGCCTTTTCTTTCACATTTGTATTTGAGTATCGTGCGGAATAGCCCAAATCCGTTGTCATGTAACTTTTTCCCTAAACGTAAGCATTGTGCCAAGTTCCGTAAGTCAATATCTTCTACCACAACAGCCTGATAATCATTGGTTATCTGATTCGTCATCTTGTGGAAAGTATCTCTTCTTTTATTTTTTACCTTTGCCATGACCTTTTGGTATTTACGTACTTGTTTTTGATAATTCTTACTATATAGAATATTGCCTTTTTCATCTGTTTTCGCATTGTTCTTCTTACGAGCAAGGGATTGATTCATACGCCGTTGACGGTTTTCAATGATCTTATGGTATCTTGTATAACCGGCAATGTGACCATTGCTATCTACATAGAGTTGTTCCTGACTATAATCTAAACCTATTACATCATCAGGAGATAGATCCTCTTGAGGTTGAGGTACCTTGAACGGATAATCGATGGACAAGGAGACCATATATCGAGTTCCCTCACGCTTTACCGTCGCCTTTTTAATGACACCATCAGCTGGAACATCTCGATGTAGAATCATAGAAATTCCTTCTTTGAATTTCGGAATACATAAAAAACATTCTCCGTTTTCTTGTCTTATTTTTATATTTCCGTTTGTTTGGTTTGTCGTGTAGCTTAACTTACCTTGCTTTTTACTATGGAATTTAGGCACACCCTTTATATCTCGGATAGTAGGAATATATCCAATGGTTTTCATTTTTTTACGTACAGACTTTTTATACTGCATAGGCTTTTTTGCATATTCCTCATTGTATTTCTGAATCGCTGCTTGAAACCTCATTTTCGCATCATTGTAGACAAAAGAATCATTGCTTTTATCTAAATAATCGTACTGAGCAGTAATCGTTGTGTAGGAAGGAACCTGATAACGAATCAAACCACCTTCAAATCCAATTCCTTCTAAATACTCATACAAACCAGCTATATATTCATTGTAAACCTTTCTTTCACAACCAAATGCTTGTTCCAGACGTGTTGCTTGTTCTTCAGTAGGAACAATAGCGAAACGAAAACCAGAAGTGATCCAACCATCTGGTAAAGATTTTTTTGTTCCTTTTATATGAGTTCCATCTTCCCTAGTTGCCATTTTCAACACCACCTTCCATGTCTTGGTAATTCCATTATAACGAATGTTTGTTCGATTCTCAATAACCAAATACAAAGAAGAGAAAAAAATAGGCTTACGCCTACTGAACATTCATCCCCCACCTACTTATTTGGGCTACGCCCTTCTCATTCCTTGAGGAAGGGGACTTCTTTTCAGAAGATCTGTTAAGAAGATATATTGTATTTGTTCTGACTGAAGGAAATTTCTAGAAATTTATATAATATTAAAGATATATTAAAACAAACATTACAGATATTAAAAACATTGGAAAAACTGTAGTACGCACAAATATAGTCAGGACAAGGATTAAGCGACTTTTTGCTATCTCTTTTGTTAGGAATATCCCGTTATTTTTTTTATAACTCCACAATATTTACTTCTTTATGATCTGAATACCTACAAATAATTTTCCTTTTTTTCCTCTATATTTTGCTTTCTTTCTTCAGTTATTTGATTTTTTTCAGGATAATGAAATTCATTATCAATTAAAGGTGTAGAAAAAGAAGATTAAACAAAAAAGCAGTAACGATTGTTTCCATTTCATTGGGATTTTAGCGCATGAACAGTAGAGGAATGACAAAGGGGTAAAAAAGGGCATAGGAAAGCAGGGTACCATTAAGCGGTAATTTTCGCCTGATAATACCCATTGGCAATTTTTCGGATATACGTAGCCAGATTTTCTTCTAGGTACCGAATTAAATCATGAAAAGCAGGAACATCGCTATGCATAAGAGTTTGGAGATCATGCATAATAGAGGTTAAGGTTTTTTCTAAAATAGACAGACCAAACTCATAGGCAAGGGAATAGATCGTTTCCTTTTTCATGCTATATTGTCCAAAAGATTGAAAGCGTTTTTCAAATTGCGTAAATAAATGCTCCGCTTGGAACTTTTCAAGAATCTTTTGGGTTTTACTATCACGGGATCCAACCAAATGAAATGATAAAATAAACCCATCCTTTACCTTTTCCAAAACGGACTGTTTTGTAGCTTTTTCCTCAATGAATGTTTTGATGCATGCCTCTTTTTCAAACACTTCCACTTTAAAAATGGCATTTAGCTTAGCTGCCATCTTTTTAATCGCAGATTTATACCCAATATAACGTGGTAATACGTGTTTTACTTCGCTGTAGGATAAAAGAGCTTCAGTCTCCTTTTTGACATTCACGTCTTTTTCGTATGTAAATAAAGCACGTAAGGCTAGTCTGAGCACATTAATGTTGTCTACAGCCAGGAGTAAATAAATTACTTCATCAGAAATAGAGGTATACCCACTTTTAGAGGAATAAGCTTCTAGTTCAGTTTCGAAGAATTCATCACGAACGAGTTGCAGTTTGTGTGAATCCTCTTTTTCAGCTGTAGTAACAATTTGTGTTGCTTGTTCCTTCTTGTGTAAATCCAAAAAGCTTTCAAGATAATCGCAAAGGGATACCTGGATATACTCTCCCCATAAACGATCCCATGTAAGGATGCCAGATGCCTCAAGAAGCTTATTATTATTCTGGATGGTACGAACAGAACAATGAATGGTTTGCGCTAATTCTTGCTCTGAAATCAACGAAATGATGCCCTGACTATTACATTTAGAGACATAGGCAATAACCAGTTTAATTAAAGAACTGGTCCATTTGATTTGGATAAAGTTCTCTGCTAAACCCAGAGCATGTTTTTCGTAATAATAACGGTCATCTCTTTTTGTTTGTCGGTTCAAACCGCTCATAACAGCAAGTAGTTTATTTGCGATAAGAATATGGCGCTTGATGGGCATTTTCAGTTGATTCATGTCGTACCCTCCTTTCATTCGACATTTCTAAGGTAGTATGTTCAGTATAAACAGCAAAGAAAAAACTGTAAAACGACACTTTCGCACGGCAAAATGGAGCAATTTTTTTAAGACCCCTTATGTACCAAGGGATTGAGAGGTGGTTTGAACGGGTGACATTTTCGCACGGTAAAATGGAGCAAAAAAGAGTCCCGGGAGAAAAGGAGTACAACAAAGCCCAAGAATACGCCATTTCTGCCTTTCCTTTTTATAGAGGTATGGAGGCTATAAGGTGTTTTTAACGAAAACGAAAAAATTTTTCCAGCCAAAATGACACTTTCGCACGGTAAAGTGGAGCAAAAAGTGCTTTTTAAGCTCAATTTGAATAGAAAACGACACTTTCGCACGGAGAAGCGGAGCAAAAAACAGCCAAAACGCTAATTTTGGTCACAAAAAGTTCACAATTTAGCTAAGAATTTTAGTAAGATTTTATAGTGATTTAGGCAAAGTGACACTTTTGCACGGCAGAATAGAGCAAAATGACATTTTCGCACGGCAGAATGGAGCAAAAATGCATTTTCGCACGGCAAAATGGAGCAAAAAATAAGAAAAAATCCCCCTTTTTGCCCCTTTTTACGCGCTTATCAGATAGAGAACTGTCTTTTTTGTCCCAGGGAAGGCTTAGAAAAAACAAAAATCCCCTAACTCAAGTAGAGCGGGGATTCATGCTATTCGATATGTTTGTAAGGAGACAATGGCATATATTCGTAGTCCCCTTCCAGTAAATTCTTCACTTCTTCTTCTTCAATCGGGATGAACGTAATCTGAAATACTTGCCCGCTCCGACGATAGGACTGAACGGCGATTTTTTGCTGTACGAGCTCATCTAATGCTTCTTCCACTTCTTTTAGATTCTCCTGTTTGCGTCTTTTTCTAAAGCGAATTTTTGTAGAGAAGTACAAATAATCTCTTGAAACCGTATAAGGAGACTTTGTTTCATAACAAATTAATCGTTCCTTTTGCATCACAAAAAGCAGATGGTAGGAAGAGTCTAGACTAAGCTTTTCAACCTTGTTGCGATAAATACGAACGGTTTGGCGTTGAATATAATCACGATAAATGACTTCGTTGACGTGAATTTCCGCTATCCTAGTGCCGTTGGGGTTTGTCGTAATATCCACAAAATCAAAAATCCCATAAGAGGTTTTCCTGTTACTTTCTACTTTCGTCATACTATAGTGCTTCATTTTCGCAATGCGGTCTTCAACGGTCTTATAGTTTCGTTTACTATCCGTTTTGTATAAACTCTTTACAATATCTCCAACCTTGATGGTGATAACCTTCTGAGTAGCAAAAAGTTCATCACGATGACTCATGACTTCAAGGAAAATCTTATAATCCAATCGATCTAAGTCGCTTACCTTATTCCCGTTTTCCTCAACATATTCCTTTTCAATAAGGAGCTGATAGCCTTCATCTTCATACGGATTATAATGATTCAGGAAGTATTCCTTTCCTTCCCTCTCCAGCAGGGGATCTGTTAGATGGACTTTCCCCCTCGTATTAGCGAAGAACGGATTTTCTACGGTAGAAAACGGACTTTCAATGATATTTTCATCTAAGGCCTGTAAAGAAGTATCTGTTAAGGTAATCCCCATGATAACTGCAATATCCGTGTAAACGGCTTTCTCTATTTGTGTACGTGTTTTTTGATGGAGATACAGGTAATCTGTTAAATAACGTGCCTCATCGTTACTCCATTGTGTCAGAGCTTCAATGCGTCTCTTCATCACTTCTTCCGGACATGAAATTCCCTCAAACTGTTCAGAAAATAACTCTTTTCCGCTTGTCTCGTAATACTTACGAAGTAACCGATATTCTCCTATCAATTCCTTGTTTTTCTTTTGGTTTTGCGTTTCATAGTCTTTAATAGCGCTATTGATCCATCTTCGCTTCGTTCGACTAAAGGAATCCTTTTTAAGCAGCCTGAAAGATTCTTTGATATCTTTATCTTGATAGTATTGTTCATAAAGAGACAAAACGACATGTTCAAGGTCTGTTTGAAGATATTTCTCACATATGGAAAGTAAGTTCAACCTTGAAACTCTATCAATGACTACTTTCACTAACCGTGATTGTTTTTTCATAGCTAATCACCTTTCTCTTCTTATTCGCATTGTACCAAGTTCTTATTACTGATTCAATAACGGCAGAGAGGTATCCTGTAGAGGATCGTTCATATTCATTGATATACATTTTGTGTATTTTCATTATTCTTAGAGGTGTGCTAACAAAAGAGGAATTAATAATATTAATAAAATTTAAAATAATAATGTTAATATTAGTATTGATATTAAATATATCATTATTGATTATAAGTTTAAATTTTATCTATTAAAATTAATGTTAATGTTATGTAACCCTTCGCTCTTTGATTCCTAATAAGAAAAGAGTTCAAAATAATAAGTGCAATGATTGTAAGGAGAAGGTTCTATGTAACACTATCAAGGTTTCATAAAAAGAAAATAGAACCCCCTCTTACCTGCAGTCAAGTGTTTTAAGTAGTGGATCTAATGCTATGCAAAGCAGCAATAGCGATAGCAACAAAATAATAAATCTTATTGTTTGTCTACTATATGAGCTTTCCAAAAGGTTGCATGTAACGCCCTTTTGGAAAGCTCATATAAAACCTTTAATGGATTTATTCTGCAAGTGACAAATTTAGCATTGGAACATCTAAAAAATGCTTAATAGCAAGCGCACAAGCACCTAGGATGCACGATTCTTTTCCAATTGAAGAAATGGATAATTCACGGTAATGACTGATAGAAGAATGCAGATTTTCTCTAATTTTATCTAAGGAATTTGGGTACATACGTAGCAATTCGCTATCAAGCACTACTACATCTGGATTGTACATATTAATCATATTATTTAAACCGATTGCTAAATAGTAAAGGAACTGTTCCATCAATTCATGTACTTGATGATCACCTTCATCAAGCCAGGTTTGAATCTGCTCATATGTTAGATGTTTGATGTGTTTTTCTTTGGACAAATATTCAAAAACACTTGTTTCGGAAACATACTTTTCCCAGCAGCCTTTATTTCCGCACTCGCATGGCTTACCCCCCGGCATAATAATCATATGTCCCATTTCACCAGCAAATCCATCGTGACCCCGAAAGAACTCATTGTTCATCATCATCCCAACACCTACGCCGGAAGAGAAAGAGGCAGATAACAAGTTATCCGTTTTATGGTGCACGTATACTCGCTCCGCAAAGGCACAGAGGTTTGCATTGTTCTCAATATAAATAGGAATGTTAAGGTCTTTTTCTAAATCTGCCTTTAAGTTTATATCATGCCAGCCTAAACGCGGTACATAGTGAATGACTTCTTCTTTTGTGACAAGACCGTGGATTGCAATCACGATTCCGACAATTCCGTAACGGCTGTTAACACAATTCGTTGTGTATGTATTGATGTGCTCCACGATGAGCTTGTAAATCTCCGAGTAGTCTGTTGTATTGATCTCAATATGATTTGATAAAACAGGATAGCCAAGAAGATCGGATAATGTAAAAGAAATCTTGCCATAATTCAGATCGACACCGAGTGCATAACCAGCTTGCCTGTTTAAAGAAAGCATGATTGGCTTTCTTCCGACTGCATTGTGCTCTAGCTGTGTTTCCACAATGAGCCCTTCCTCCAACAAAGCTGCCACCTGAGCAGAGATAGTAGCTCTCGTTAGGGCTGTGACCTTGGATACATCAGCTCTTGAAATCATTTTTTCCTCAACAATTTTTCCGAGGATTAAGGATCGATTAATTTTTTTTATATAAGCTGCATCACCTGTAACCATACATGTCCTCCATTCTTATGTTTGAGCAAGTTTAATTTCCATTATAGCAGATATCAATCTTACTCTTAATAACGTTCATTTAGGCCTATTAATTCTAGAATAATTCGTTGACTAAATCCAATAAAGATGATAAATTTGTCCTATAATTAATTTGTTCAATAAACAAATTAATATTCAGCAAATGGATCATGAGTATTTCTTACATTTGAAAGTGTTTACATTAAAACCATTATATAAGTAATTTTTATTTTTGTGGAGGAGAAATACATGAAAAACTTTATGGATGAACGTTTTTTGTTAGATACTGATACTGCTATCCAATTATATCAAAATGCTGCTCGGGAATTGCCGATTTTTGATTTTCACTGCCATTTAAATCCGCAGGAGGTTTGGGAAAACAAACCGTATGAAAATATTACACAGTTATGGCTTGGCGGAGATCACTATAAATGGCGGGTCATGCGCATGAACGGTATCGGTGAGCGCTACATTACAGGTGATGCAACGGATTGGGAGAAGTTTTCAGCCTGGGCTGAGACGGTACCTCACTTAATCGGAAATCCACTGCACCACTGGACACACATGGAATTGAAAACGTTTTTTGGGATTGAAAAAAGGCTAAGCCCAGAAACAGCTCGTGAAATTTGGGAGGAATGCAATGAGAAGCTGCAAAAGCCCGAATTTAGACCACGAGCATTTATTGAAAAAGCAAATGTAAAGTTTATCGGTACGACAGATGACCCGGTATCTACGCTTGAGTATCATCAACTACTGAAGAAGGATGAATCCTTTCATTCAATTATTGCTCCAACGTTCCGTCCGGATGGCGCGCTCTTCATTGAGCGTCCAACGTTTGAGAGTTGGATTGGCAAATTAGCACAAGTAACTGGATTGAAGGTTAATTCTGTTGATGCATTATTGAATGCGCTTAAACAACGAGTTGAGTTCTTTCATCAGAATGGTGGCCGGGCATCAGATCATGATATCCAAAAGATGGAGTATATAGAGGTCACTCAGGGAGAGGTTGAAGAGATTTTTCGTAAACGGCTGAGCGGTGAACAGCTCTCAAGCGAAGAGCTGGTTGCATACCGTTCGTTCCTTTTAAAGGAACTTGGAAAAATGTATGCCGAAAAACTATGGGTCATGCAGCTTCATATGGGAGCAATCCGAAATAACAATACAAAAATGAAAGAGCTTCTTGGTCCTGACACAGGCTTTGATTCAGTAGGAGAAGCGAATATGGCAGAAGGATTGTCCCGCTTCCTTGATGCGCTCGAGAAAGAACATGCGTTGCCAAGAACGGTATTGTTTAACTTGAATCCGAAGGACAACGCGGTGCTTGCTGGAATGATGGGGAACTTTTATGAGGAAGGTGTTCCGGGGAAAATTCAGTTCGGCTCTGGCTGGTGGTTTAACGACCATATCGATGGAATGGAAAAGCAGATGAAGGATTTAGCAAATGTCGGACTGCTCAGTCACTTTATCGGCATGCTGACGGATTCCCGTAGCTTCCTCTCTTATGCTCGCCATGAATACTTCCGCCGAATTGTATGTAACATCCTTGGTGAATGGGTAGAAGCGGGAAAGGCTCCGAACGATATGAAGTTTCTTGAGCAAATGGTTAGAAATATTAGTTACTATAACGCCGAAAGATACTTTCTTTCCCGATAAACAGGTGCATGACCCAAGAAAGTCCCCCCACCTTCCATGGGGTGAATAGATAGATTGAAAGTACTCTCAAGAGCATGTTATCCAAAAATTTTTTAGAGGAGTATTTGGAATGTTATATCCGATTATTACAGATACAAGAACTATTATTGATTTAAATGGTATTTGGAACTTTAAGCTTGATTCAGGAACTGGTTTGCAGGATAACTGGCAAGCAACTAAATTGAGCGATACAATGCCGATGGCGGTTCCGTCCTCCTTCAATGATGTTGGTGTCACTGCTGAGATTCGCAATCATGTTGGCTGGGTTTGGTACGAGCGTGAATATACGGTTCCGTCAATCTTGAACTCTGAGCGTATCGTATTACGATTCGGTTCTGCTACACATTTGGCAAAGGTATATGTTAACGGAGAGCTTGCTGCGGAGCATAAGGGAGGATTTTTACCGTTTGAAGCAGAGATTAACTCCCTTTTACAAGCGGGGAAAAATCGCCTAACGGTTGCAGTAAACAATGTGTTAGATGATTCTACACTACCAGTAGGAATTTATACAGAGAAGGAGATTCCGGGCGTTGGCAAAGTAGCTCGTAATAACCCGAATTTCGACTTCTTTAAGTATGCAGGACTACAGCGTCCGGTGAAAATTTATACAACACCGCAAACATATGTAGAGGATGTGACCATTGTTACTGATATCGCAGGTCAGTCTGGAAAGGTTAACTACGCTATTGCAGTCGCAGGTACGGCGGAAGTAAAGGTAAATGTTGTGGACGAGGATGGAGCAGTTGTAGCGAAAGCGAACGGTTCTGCGGGCACGATTGATATCGAAGATGTGCAGCTATGGGAACCATTAAATGCGTATTTGTATACGATGCACATTGAACTTGTGAACGATGGCAAAGTCGTTGATGTATATGAGCAGCCATTTGGTGTAAGAACGGTAGAAGTAAAGGACGGAAAGTTTTTGATTAATAATAAATCGTTCTATTTTAAAGGCTTTGGGAAGCATGAAGATACACCGATTCATGGAAGAGGCTTTAATGAAGCTGCTAACGTAATGGATTTTAAACTGATGAAGTGGACTCTGGAGCCAACTCATTCCGCACATCGCATTATCCTTACTCAGAAGAGCTTATGCGTCTCGCAGATCGGGAAGGCTTCGTTGTCATTGATGAAACACCAGCTGTGGGCGTTCATTTAAACTTTATGGCAACTGTGTTGAACGGGGCAACACCAGAGAAAAGCACATGGACACAAATTAAAACCTTTGAACATCATCAGGATGTGATTAAAGAACTCGTTGCCCGCGATAAAAATCATCCATCTGTTGTTATGTGGTGTGTTGCTAATGAGCCTGCCTCAGAGGAAGAAGGGGCATATGAATACTTTAAGCCGCTAGTAGGGATAATGGCCACCTTCGAAAAAAAAATTAACAAAAACATTAATAATTTTGTTAATAAAAATATTAATATTAACAATTAGCTAATGTTAATTGTCCTTTACGCTAAAATATATTCTGTAACAGACAGATCAATTGTCACTCTAAAGTAGGTTAGAGGACAAATAATAAAAATGTACATGCGTCTTGATGTTAGTACTTCCATGTTGGAAGAAGGTGTTAGCTAAGATTTTTTGGTGCATATATTGTTATTAATATTAACATTAGCATTAAATTTATAAAAGGAACAATTAAATACAGATAAAAAGCGTTGAGACGAATTGCAGGCTTCTCTGAAAGAGCCATTACGTAAATCTATGTAGGACAAAGAGAAAGTCAAGAGGCTATTCAGGAACTTACGAAAATAGCAGAGCATTCACAGTAGGATAAGGATGGTTTAAAGCGTAACTACGAAGCACAGCTACAAGAACTAAAGAAGCATTATGAAAATGAAATAAAGCATCTTACCAATACGATAGAGCAACTGCAGAAGAAAAAAAATCAACCGATTGACTGGGTTTTACAGTACTATTGATCATCCCATAAATATGTGTAGAAAAAACAAAAAGTTTAGTGTTTATATTGTTATTAAAATTATCATTACCAACATTGTTAATATTAAAATTAATATAAAATTAACGTTGCATTTAAGATATTGTGCTTGGGAATCACACAAATCCGTATTGACTGGTCCAACGTAGTCCCTCGTTTGGCTCACCATATATCGTAGACTCAGACTAGATAACTAGGATTTTTCAAGCCCCCACTCCAAAACGTGTTAACGTTTAAGTGGTGGATAGTTGGCATGCCTGATAGCTTGTACAACCGAGCCTTCTGCAAAAACGTAGTATAGTTGTTTCCCCGACGGCAGCAGTACAGTCAACTCTGTGACGGAGAAATATATCACATCGGCTCCGGTTGGTAATACCGTTTGTGCTACCTTTTGTTTTGAGTTTGTGAATGAAGGGTACACTTTATGAATTTTATCCTTGATAATATGGTTTGAACCAGTCATGCGTGTTGTCCCCTTCCCTCACAAAAAGATATCCATTCTTACAGAAGATCAGAATTCTTATCTTATGAATTTGCAATTGTATCTCGTAATTCTTTCATGATTTTAAGCTCCTTTTCCGTTGAACCGAGTCTTTCCGTCCAATTTATGGTTGTCCCACTTGGGAGTACGGAAGAGTGCCCTTCTTCGAGGACAACTTGCTGAATGCCACCAATCACTGCTTCAAGACGTTCGATTTGCGCATCCAGAATGTACAAATATTTCTTCATAGTTTCGACTAATACACCCGATGACTCAATGATTTGTTCTGCATTATTCATTTTCCATCCTCCTTCATAATTCAAGAAAACTAGGCGACTCCAAATTTTAGAAACAATGCTCCTATTAACTCTGGGTATGACTACATGCAAGCGTAAGTGTGACTGATGTTTATCCTCACAACAAAACAACTCATCTCTTATCTCTATTCTTGTCTTAGATTCATAGATTTATACAAATCCGTTATATATTTTTGTATATGATAGAAAAACGAACAAAAAAGATTACTCTTTATATAGTAGGTACCTGTGGGATATTGGGGCTTGTTATTTACCTTATTCACTTAATGATTTGAATATGATAAATAACATGTTGTACAAGCTTTTAGGTCAACTTTCTGCTTTAAATTATCAATAAAATTACTGTGAATCGTTGAAGAGGAGATATAACATTAACAAAAATGAAAGTTTTAATCTAAATGATAGTATTAACATTAATATTAATACTTTTATTATTGCTAATTGTATTAAGCCTCATTTGCGCTCTGAGGAAAACTATATCGTCAGATGCTGATGAGCAAGCAGGTGTTGAGTTTTTAGTAGCTGAATTAGACGAGGAAGTGATAGGCAGTGTAGCCTTGCTCCCTGTGAAATCAGATGTCTACAAAAGGCTTGTTGATATGTTAGATTATCCTGAAATAAGAATGCTTGCAGTCAAGGCGGAGTTACGAGGAAAAGGTGTTGCTGAGGCATTAATAAAGGATGTATTCATCGAACAAAAGTAAAAGGTTTACAGTACGTTGACTAGCTTGTGATCAAGGTAAGTTGAAAAGGCGTAAATGAATGAGAAAAATTGTTGAAACCATCTAACTGAATCGAAGCATTTTGAGAAACGTTTAAGTCTTATTGTTGAGAGGGTATCCTAAGATTTTAGGATATTTTTTATATTATAGTTAACATTAACATTAACTAAGTTATTAATTATAACAATAATATAAATAAATGAGGATTTTTGTGGTGATTGAGTTTGAGCATATGATTGTTTTTACAAGCTGCACATGATGAATACGTATTACAGATGGGGATAAATAAAGAAGAAGGAAATCATTAATTAATAGATTTCCTTCTTCTGTTGTTTTTATTTAAATAGATGTTATTGAAACGTTCACTGACGTTATGGCTGCATACATAGACTGCCAATTCTTAATAAACGACAACCGGTTCATATGTGCTGAGATTGTCATACACTGACTTCGCAACACTAGGCGGGAGGTTGACACAACCGCCCGATCCTGCAGTAAGATAAGCAGTACTTGCCCAGTTTGTTCGCCAGCTGGCATCGTGGAACCCTTGTCCATCGTTCGTAAATGGAGCCCAATAATCTACTTTAACGGAATAATTCAAATGGCCTACTGAACTGCCTCTAAGTATGGATGGTGTGCGTTTATAAAGAACATACCACACTCCTGGTGATGTGTCTTCATGGGTGTTATGTCTGCCAGTAACCACATTAGTTGTTACTACCAATTGTCCATTTTTGTAAAGCCAAATACGCTGTTCCTGAATTGACACTTCAGCATACGTATCGCCAATGCCATTATTCGTTGTAGTTTCATAACCGTAACCTTCACCGTCCCAGCCTTCTCCGTAAATATTGGAAGCAGGAAGTGATTTCTCCCCTTTTTCAAGGGCTTCCATCATCCGTGTTGTTTCATTTTCAACATTTATTGCCCAGCCATAGCCTTGTCCTTTTACCGATATGACTGAACCTGAGTGGGTCGTAAATGTGAAGTTTTTATTTAATGTGGATTGAGAATTATTAATCTCATTAATCTTATTTTTAATATCGCCCGAGTCAATCGTAACCTTCATATCTTTTGAAACAGAGGCATTTTTAATTAAATCGCTGGCTTTTAAAGAATAAACTTTATCCTGTACCTGATAATCAATGGTTTGTTGAAGGAGTTCTTGTAGTTTTTTCTCTCCATTTTTTACAATCGGGTTGTCTTCTTTGATTGGTTGTATGTATACAGGGTTCAAGTGGATTTCACTATTATATTCCTGCTTCTCGTAGTCCTTTAATAGACTCGCAACATCATACTGCTGCCCATCAATACTTTTTGAGATTGTAAGTTTACCTTGCTCTATAATAGCCTGAGCATCTTGCGGCGCTTTTAAACTCTGGTTCATTAATAGGAGCTTTTCTTCCACTTGTTTTTTCAGTGTTTGGCTTCGAGACTGATCCAGTTTGCTTGGTGTTAATGAATAAATTTTTGCCTTTGAAGAAGGAAAAAATGTCTGCTGGCTTTTTAATAATTTTTTGACACCGGACAAATCTTCATCTGTAAATCCTATCTTCGTATCTTTTTCATCTAAAATTTGTTGTTGTCCAACATATACTACGTTTTTTAATTCAGATGTTTTTAATTTTTTTAGTGCTTGGTCAGCAGTCAGCCCGCCAACTTTTGTATCATTAATCTTGATATTTGTATTAAAGTGGTTTGCCTGATAGTAGCTGATTGCTGCAGATATGAGTGCCATAATAATGACTATACTTATTGTGATAAACTTCCAGCTTGTAAACCGTTTGAATGAGTTTATCTGCGGTTTATCAGCTTCTTCAACTAATTCGTTTACCGTATTTCCCATACATTTTCCCCCCGCATACCTGGTAACCTAACTATCAACGTTCCTGGACTTCAAATTTTTAGTTTTTAATCCAGAACTTTTCAATTATTTTACCTTTATATTTAAATCCTCACTATTATTCTACTTGATTCTAGGGAGTGAAATTTGTCATTATTTGTATATGAGTGAAATTTTCTATACTTATTTTGTACTGAAAACCAAACTTTGAAAAAAGGAGAATGTTGAGAAGGTATCCTAAGATTTTAGGATATTTTTTGTGTTATAACTAATATTAACAAATACATTAACATTAATTATAATGATATAAATAATTTTTTTGTAGTGATTGGGTTTTACATGATTGTTTTCAAGCTACACATGGTGAGTGCATAGCACAGGTAGTATAAATAAAGAAGAAGGAAATCAGTGATTAATAGATTTCCTTCTTCTTTATCTATATTTAATGAAAGTGGGCGTGTTTTCTAACTAAAGATTTGATTCTCCTCGATCAATTCCCCTTTCGATTTGTTCTTGCATTTCTTTCTCCGTGCTGTAGTAGGAATTGTTTCTTGTACCAGTGAAGTTAATACAGGAACTGGAGGAATAGTTGGAACTTGCACACCCGAAAGTATGAGTTCATCCTGGGCCATTTTCATCTTAATGGTCATAGAAGACATATCTCCTGTCCCATTAATGGTGGAATTATTGTAAAAGCGTATGGGCTGTCTGTTGAACAAAAGTAAGCAACACATTCCCTTTTTAAATCTTGGCGGATGAGGGCCCCCACATAGTAGAACATCCCCCATTAGTTGGTGAATTTTATTTGTTCAAAAGTAAACATAAACAACAAACTTTAATAGAATGAAAGGGATAATATTGGTGATAACACAATTATTAAATATAAAATTAATAATATTATTAAAATTGTTATTAACATTAAAATTAATAAATTTAATGCAATATAATTCCTCGTTCATACCCTATAGAAGTAATATAGCTACAAAAGTCATAGGGAGTATACATTTCTAGCTAGAAGATTCGACGTAGGGAGAAATTTTAGGAATAAGGTATAAGTGCAACTACGCCTCTGTCTTCGCCCAAAGGCAGGTCTCGCCAGTCGGCGAGTTTTCTTTATTATTAATATTAATTTAGATATTAATAATAACAAAAATGAAGGTAAAATAACCCAATTACTCTTTAGGTATCAGTGAAAGGATTCTCTAAGATATTAATCTTTCTTCTTCTGCCAACCCAGAACTATAGAAATGACGACTTTTAGATGAAAAAGATACAAAGGAGTCCGAATCAAGTTCATTGCCTTTTGCTTGGTACTGGATCCTTATACTCTCGATCAACTTCGAGAATGGTGACTTGTTGAAAATACGAAGACACAGCTTCTTTAGCAGCTAAATTTCCTGCAAAGCCTCTTCCAAGAACAATTGTCTTTTCCCACATAAATCTCCCTCCGATAATGTGCGACAGTCATTATCAAAAAATAAAAAGTCACCTTGTTCCTTGATTGTGTTCATGTTCTTGTTCTTCACTGCTGTTTCTATTGTAATAGGCATAACAAAAAAACTCCAAAATTGATAAATTAGACATTTTTAGGTAGAATGCCCTATCCTCAAGAAAAAATATAATTAATATTAGCACTAATATAAATATTAACTTTAAAGTTGTTATTCCCATGGATAATTCTTTTTTTGTTTGTAGAAGAAAAATAAGAATAGGTGAATAATAAGAGTGATGTTGGACCAAACTATATGATAGTGAATCATATACAGGGAGGGATTTGATATGACGAGAAAAATAGTATCTTCCGTCGGTCTCGTGATGGGTCTAGCCTTACTTTCCTTTTTAGCGTTCTCTTTTATTAGCCTAGTTAAGTTTACGGAACTGCTTGTGAATTTGTTTATGACTTTGACTACTTTGTGACTGTAATAATTTGAAGAGATGAAAAGGAGTAAATGAACGTGAAAAGTTGTTAAGGAACTGGGCCGAAGCATTTTGAAGAACGTTTAAGCTTTATCATATAGAATTAACATGACCAAGGAGAATGCTGAGAGGATATCCTAAGACTTTTAGGATGTTTTTGGTATTATAATTATTATTAACTATGAAATTAATATTAATTATAATACTATGAATAAATGGTGGTTGAGTTTAAGTATAATAAATCTAGAAGAAGGAAAGCAGTAATTAATAGATTTCCTTCCTCCGTTGTTTTTATTTGATGAAAGAGGGGGGGTTCTCTAACTAAGGATTTAATTCTCCACGATCAATAACCTTTCTTTATAGATTTGTTCTTGCACTTCTCTCTCCGGTAGCGCCGTAGTAGGGCTTGTTTCTTGTACCAGTGCAGTTGATACAGGGGCTGAAGTAATAGTTGGAACTTACACACCCGAAAGTATGAGTTCATCCTGGACCATTTTCATCTTAATGGTCATAGAAGACATATCTCCTGTCCCATTAATGATGGAATTATTGTAAAAGCGTATAGGCTGTCTGTTGAACAAAAGTAAGCAATACATTCCCTTTTTAAATCTGTGATTTGGTGGGTGAGGGTCCCCGCATAGTAGAACATCCACCATTAGTTGGTGAATTTTATTTGTTCAAAAGTAAACAACAAACTTTAATAGAAAAAAAGGATAATGTTGGTAATGACACAATTATTAAATGTAAAATTAATAATATTATTAAAATTGTTATTAACATTAAAATTAATAAATTTAATGCAATATAATTCCTCGTTCATACCCTATAGAAGTAATATAGATACAAAAGTCACGGGGAGTATACATTTCTAGCTAGAAGATTCGACGTAGGGAGAAATTTTAGGAATAAGGTATAAGTGCAACTACGCCTCTGTCTTCTCCCAAAGGCAGGGCTCGCCAGTCGGCGGATTTTCTTTATTATATAGTTATTATTAACGTTAATTATGATATTAATAATAATACAGGTAAAATAACCTAATTCCTCTTTAGGTATCATTGAAAGGATAATATCTATCACCCAAACAGATGGTGAACGAGCAACATAGGGAATTATGAGAAGGTGTTTCAGATTAATCGAAATGAACCTTATCATAAATAACGGAAAAATTTTTTGCCGCGACTGCTTCTAAGTACAAAAAGGGTTTGGTGGAGGAATAAGTAGACTGAATCTAAGAAAAGTAAAGCGATTATCAAGGTGGAAAGTCTGCTCAAAAGTTATATAGGAGAAAGGATTCTCTAAGATATTAATCTTTCTTCTTCTGCCAACCCAGAACTATAGACATGACGACTTTTAGATGAAAAAGATACAAAGGAATCCGAATCGAGTTCATTCCCTTTTGCTTGGTACCGGGTCTTTATACTCTCGATCAATTTCGAGAATGGTGGCTTGTTGAAAATACGAAGACAAAGCTTCAGCAGCTAAATTTCCTGCAAAGCCTCCTCCAATAACAATTGTCTTTTCCCACATAAATCTCCCTCCGATAATGTGCGACAATCATTATCAAAAAAATAAAAAATCACCTTGTTCCTTGATTGTGTTCATGTTCTTCACTGCTGTTTCTATTGTAATAGGCATAACAAAAAAACTCCAAAATTGATAAATTAGATATTTTTAGGCAGACTGTCGTATCCCTAAGAAAGATATAATTAATATTAGCACTAATATAAATATTAACTTTAAAGTTGCTATTCTCATGGATAACTCTTTTTTATCTGTAGAAGAAAAAAAGAATAGGTGAATAATAGGAATGATGTTGGGTCAAACTATATGATAGTTAATCAAATAGGGGGAGGGATTTGATATGACGAGAAAAATAGTATCTTCTGTCGGTCTCGTGATGGGTCTAGCGTTGCTTTCCTTTTTAGCGTTCTCCTTTATTAGCCTAGTTAAATTTACGGAAATGCTTGTGAATTTGTTTATGACTTTAACTACTCTGTGACTGCAATAATTTGGAGAGATGAAAAGGAGTAAATGAACGTGAAAAGTTCTTAAGAAACTGGGACGAAGTATTTTGAAGAACGTTTAAGTTTTATTATATAGAGTTAACAAAACCAAAGAGAATGTTGAGAGATATCCTAAGACCTTTAGGATATTTTTTGTATTATAACTAATATTAACTAATATATTAACATTAATTATAATGGTATAAGTGAGATTTTTTGTAGTGATTGAGTTTTACATGACTGTTTTTCGAGCTACACATGATGAGTGCAACAGGTAGTATAAATAAAGAAGAAGGAAAGCAGTAATTAATAGATTTCCTTCTTCCATTGTTTTTATTTGATGAAAGAGGAGGTATTCTCTAACTAAAGATTTGATTCTCCACGATCAATACCCCTTTTTTTATGGATTTGTTCTTGCACCTCTCTCTCTGGTAGCGCTGTAGTAGGGCTTGTTTCTTGTACCAGTGCAGTTGATACAGGGGCTGAAGTAATAGTTGGAACTTGCACACCCGAAAGTATGAGTTCATCCTGGGCCATTTTCATCTTAATGGTCATAGAAGACATATCTCCTGTTCTATTGATGATGGAATTATTGTAAAAGCGTATAGGCTGTCTGTTGAACAAAAGTAAGCAACACATTCTCTTTTTAAATCTGTGATTTGGCGGGTTAGAGTCCCCGCATAGTAGAACATCCACCATTAGTTGGTGAATTTTATTTGTACAAAAGTAAACAACAAACTTTAATAGAAAAAAGGATAGTATTGGTGATAACACAATTATTAAATATAAAATTAATAATATTATTAAAATTGTTATTAACATTAAAGTTAATAAATTGAATGCAATATAATATAATTCTCTGTTCATACCATGTAGAAGTAATATAGATACAAAAGTCACAGGGAGTATAAATTTCTAGCTAGAAGATTCGACGTAGGGAGAAATTTTAGGAATAAGGTATAAGTGCGACTACGCCTCTGTCTTCGCCCAAAGGCAGGTCTCGCCAGTCGGCGAGTTTTCTTTATTATATAGTCATTATTAACATTAATTATGATATTAATAATAATCATAATACAGGTAAAATAACCTAATTCTTCTTTAGGTATCATTGAAAGGAAAATATCTATCAACCAAACAGATGGTGAACGAGCAACATAGGGGAATTATGATAAGGTGTTTCAGATTAATCGGAATGAACCGTACCATAAGTAAATGAGGTTTTTGCGAAAAAAGTAACAGCACCCTCGACGCTTACACCGTCAAATAACGATTTCAGCAGTACAAATGTAAGCGCGATGACAGCACAATCTTCTGTATGAACTACTTTACTTTCGTTTCAGCTAGCCCCAGGGAACTCATTAGCTGTAAACGTCACGGCGTCCAGTTCTACATTGGGTCTTACGATTACCTCCGCCGCCAATATCAGCTGGTGGGAAGCCTGAAAAGAAGTTAATATAGATGAGGTAAGACAATCATTTATTTCTAAGAAGATGGGTGTCTCTTATTATCGATTTACTAACCAACATTATATGCATTCCTTCAAGAGGCCCAGCCTTTTTTTAAAAACTGGTTTTCCGCTGCTTCTACTGTAATAGGCATAACAAAAAAACTCCAAAATTGATAAATTAGCCTTTTTTTAGGTAGACTGTCCTATCCCTAAGAAAAGATATAATTAATGTTATTATTAATATAAATGTTAATTTTAGAGTTGTTATTCTCATGGATAATTCTTTTTTGTCTGTAGAAAAAAAAATAAGAATAGGTGAATAATAGGGGTGATGTTGGAACAAACTAGATGATAGTGAATCATATACAGGGAGGGATTTGATATGACGAAAAAAATAGTATCTTCTGTCGGTCTCGTGATGGGTCTAGCATTACTTTCCTTTTTAGCGTTCTCTTTTATTAGCCTAGTTAAGTTTACGGAAATGGTTTTGAATTTGTTTATGACTTTGACTACTCTGTGACTGCAATAATTTGGAGAGATGAAAAGGAGTAAATGAGCGTGAAGAGTTGTTAAAAAACTGGGACGAAGTATTTTGAAGAACGTTTAAGTTTTATTATATAGAGTTAATATAACCAAAGAGAATGTTGAGAGGATATCCTAAGATTTTTAGGATATTTTTTGTATTATAACTAATATTAACTAATATATTAACATTAATTATAATGATATAAATGAGTTTTTTTGTAGTGATTAAGTTTTTAAGTTCATGATTGTTTTTCAAGCTACACAGGGTGAGTGTATAGCACAGGTAGTATAAATAAGGAAGAAGGAAATCAGTGATTAATAGATTTCCTTCTTCCGTTGTTTTTATTTAATGAAAGTGGGTGTGTTTTCTAACTAAAGATTTGATTCTCCTCGATCAATAACCCTTTCTTTATAGGTTCGTTCGTGCTCTTGTCTCTGTTCTTGCATTTCTTGCTCCGGTAGTGTTGTAGTAGGACTTGTTTCTTGTACCAGTGCAGTTGATACAGGAACTGGAGTAATAGTTGGAACTTGTATGTATACCCGAAAGTATGAGTTCACCCTGGGCCATTTTCATCTTAATGGTCATAGAGGATATATTTCCTGTCCCATTAATGACGGAATTATTGTAAAAGCGTATAGGCTATCTGTTGAACAAAAGTAAGCAACGTATTCCCTTTTTAAATCTGTGATTTAGCGGGTGAGGGTCACCGCATAGTAAAGCATCCACCATTAGTTGGTGAATTTTATTTGTTCAAAAGTAAACAACAAACTTTAATAGAGCAAAAGGGATAATATTGGTGTTAACACAATTGTTAAATATAAAATTAATAATCTCATTAAAATTATTATTAATATTAAAATTAATGAATTGGATGCAATATACTTCCCTGTTTATACCAATAAAAGTAATATGGATACAAAGGCTACAGGGAGCTATATGGTGGCTCTAACTTATATGGATTTTTGCAGTTCATTCAGTCGTAAGTTCTCAAACTATTTTTCTTAATAGGTCATCTACTTTTATTGAATAATCTTCAGTAACACAAGGCATTCTGCTATAATCGTTGATCGTGACAAAAGTTTACAACAAAATGCGCTTTCTTATCATAAGCCTCAAATTCGTATCCCTGTTCTTTTCATTGCTAGATAATCAGGGGTACTGCTTGAACAAATTGAGAATGAATATCGTGAAGCAGGATTACTATAAGGGAGTTAAGATAACCAAGGAGAATATTGAGAGGGTATCCTAAGATTTTAGGATATTTCTTTACACTTTAAGAAAGTATAAATTTTTAGCTAGAAGACAATTCGACGTAGTGAGAAATTTTAGGAATACAGTATAAGTGCAACTACGCCTCTGTCTTTGTTCAAAGGCAGGACTCGCCAGTCGGCGAATTTTCTTTATCATATAGTTATTATTAACATTAATTATGATGTTAATAATAACTATAATACAAATAAAATAACCTAATTTCTCTTTAGGTATCATGGAAAGGATAATATCTATCACCCAAACAGATGGTGAACGAGTAACATAGGGAATTATGATAAGGTGTTTCAGATTAATCGTAATGAGCTTTATCATAAATAACAGTGAGATTTTTTGCCACGACTGCTTCTAAGTACAAAAAGGTTTGGTGGGGGAGTGAGCGGACTGAATCTAAGAAAAGCAAAGGGATTATCAAGGTGGAAAGTCTGCTCAAAAGTTATATAGGAGAAAGGATTCTCTAAGATATTAATCGTTCTTCTTCTACCAACCAAAAACTATAGGAATGACCACTTTTGGATGAAAAAGATACAAAGGAAAGGAGTCCGAATCGTTCATTACTCTAGCCTTTAATAATACACGGGGTTGATAGCTTGGAGAACCTTTTTTCTCGGTACTGGATCTGTATACTCTCGATTAACTTCGAGAATGTTGACTTGTTGAAAATACGAAGAAAAAGCTTTAGCAGCTAGTTTTCCTGCAAAACCCCCTCCAATAACAATTGTCTTTTCTCACATAAACCTTCCTCCGATTTTATTTTTTATTAAGGAAATGTGCAACAGTCATTATCAAAAAATAAAAAACACCTTGTTCCTTGATGGTGTTCATATTCTTGTTCTCTACTGCTGTTGCTACTGTAATAGGCATAACAACAACCCTCTAAAATTGATAAATTAGCCTTTCTTAGATAGACTGTCCTATCCCTAAGAAAAGATATAATTAATATTAGCACTAATATAAATATTAATAAAAATGAATAGTTATCATTAATATCAGTGTAAACATAAATATTAATTTCGAAGTTGTTATTCTCATGGATAATTCTTTTTTGTCTGTAGAAGAAAAAATAAGAATAGGTGAATAATAGGAGTGATGTTAGACCAAATATATGATAGTGAATCATATACAGGGAGGGATTTGATATGACGAGAAAAATAGTATCTTCTGTCGTTCCCGTGATGGGTCTAGCCTTACTTTCCTTTTTAGCGTTCTCTTTTATTAGCCTAGTTAAGTTTACGGAAATGCTTGTGAATTTGTTTATGACTTTGACTACTTTGTGACTGTAATAATTTGGAGAGATGAAAAGGAATAAATGAACGTGAAAAGTTGTTAGGGAACTGGGCCGAAGCATTGTGAAGAACGTTTAAGTTTTATCATATAGAGTTAACATAACCAAAGAGAATGTTGAGAGGATATCCTAAGACTTTTAGGATATTTTTTTGTATTATAATTAATATTAATTATAATACTATTAATAAATGAGTTTTTTGTGGTGATTGAGTTTAAGTATAATAAATCGGGAAGAAGGAAATCAGTAATTAATAGATTTCCTTCTTCCGTTGTTTTTATTTAATGAAAGTGGGGGTGTTTTCTAACTAAAGATTTGATTCTCCTCGATCAATAACCCTTTCTTTATGGGGTTGTTCTTGCATTTCTTTCTCCGGTAGTACTGTAGTAGGATTTGTTTCTTGTACTAGTGCAGCTGATACAGGAACCGGAGTAATAGGTGGAACTTGCATACCCGAAAGCATGAGTTCATCTTGGACCATTTTTACATTAATGGTCATAGAAGGCATATCTCCTGTCCCATTAATGACGGAATTATTGTGAAAGCGTACAGGCTATCTGTTGAACAAAAGTAAGCAACGCAATCCCTTTTTAAACCTGTGATTTGGCGGGTGAGGGTCACCGCATAGTAAACAATCTACCATTAGTTGGTGAATTTTATTTGTTCAAAAGTAAACAACAAACTTTAATAGAATAAAAGGGATAATATTGATATTAACATAATTGTTAAATATAAAATTAATAATATCATTAAAATTATTATTAATATTAAAATTAATAAATTGGATACAATATACTTCCTCGTTCATATCAATAGAAGTAATATAGATACAAAAGTTACAGAGAGCTATAAGGTGACTCTACCTATGTGGATTTTTGCGATTCATTCGGTTGTAATTTCTCAAACTATTTTTCTTAATAATCCTTGGGGAAATAAGGGATTATGTAATCACATAATCCCGATATATTTTATTATTACACTATTTTTCCCTCAATTCCCCAAACTCTCCGCAGTTCGGTTGGTATGAGAAAGGGTGTATATTCATAATCGGTCATGGCAAGTGATTGGCGCTTAATTAAGGCTAACCCAAGCCGATTGACCATACTTCCAAAAAAGCCCGTATAATCTGAATCAATAAGAAAACCCATTAGCTCTTTGTATTTCATAAGGTTTTGCCAATTGGAGTGCGGAACTTCCATCCAGTCTGCTATTTCGTCCCCTACAGTTTCTCGAATTAGGGCAGGGATTATGTTGTCAAACACCTGACCGGGAATGAGGCCTGCATGAAACTCAAGTAGAGCACGGGTCATCTGAATTCCTTCAGGGGACGGTCCATGATGTCTTTTTTTAATCATTTTCTCCAACTGAATTGCTTCTTCCATGGTTTCTGGGATAATATCCTTCCGAACTCCCAGCATGATTCCGACGATTCTCCAAAAGTACAGGTAATCCTCCGCCTGTTTTTCTGTTACTTTCATACCTAAATGACGAAGTCCAGCTATGATGACAATGGAAAAGGTTAATAGGGTACCAAGCAGATCCTCCTGACAGATGGGGATGCCATTTTCTTTTTCATCCCATCTGCCAGTCTTTTGAACCAAATGCCGAATGGCTGAATGCATTAAACGGACTTTTTGAATGGCTTTGATTCCTTGTCCCCCGGGTTCAAGTCCGCCTGGCGCCATAACATGAAGAACAAATTGCCCCGTTTCCGCTATCCTGCGGTATGCGTTTTGACCTAAACGGTAACTGAATGTAAGGACCTTCACACCTTTACGTGCTGCGTAACAATTCACAAGTGAGGATGTTGATAATAAGAAGGTGATGGCAATGCCGTGTTCCTGAAATAAATCAGTTGCATTTCTTATTCTCGCCAAGTCCACGTCTTCTGGGCAATGAGCTGTATTCCTGAGCCAAAATTCTATAGTATCAGGTAGCTCTTGCGGATACTCTTGGTCATTGTACATTAATTGCTTCAACAAATCGTTTACGGAGCCAACTTGACTGTTCTTGAACAGTTCTTCAATTATTCGGTCCAGTACTGGATCGCCTTCCATCCGTAACTTCTCCAAAAACTCGTCTGTATATAACATCTCTTTCCCCCTTTTACTATTCCCTGGTAGATTAAAAGACTTGAAACATTATATATATATTCCTAATAATATAAAAATATTTTGATTGATAACTAAGTGGTGTAGACCTTAATGGCCTTTAATACAATTTCATTTCATTACGGGCTTCAACCATTTTCAATAAATCAATATGTTTCTTCTGAAGTGAAATGGCCTATATTCTTTAATTCGTAGTGATGAGGATTTCCCCTTTTCAGTTCTTTATTAATTTCTTCTATTGAAATTTTCATACCATCCCCCACGAAAATTCCCAATAACGATTTTCTTAATTTTACTAAAATGCCTTTACTAATAAAATCACGATTGTTCAAGTTTTATACGAACTGCTGATTAAACAGGTGCAGTGAACCTTATCATAAATAACAGTGAAAGTTTTTGCCGCCACTGCTTCTAAGTACAAAAAGGTTTGGCGGGGGAACGAGCAGACTGAATCTAAGAAAAGCAAAGCGATTATCAAGGTGGAAAGTCTGCTCAAAAGTTATATAGGAGAAAGGATTCTCTAAGATATTAATCTTTCTTCTTCTGCCAACCAAAAACTATAGGAATGACCACTTTTGGATGAAAAAGATACAAAGGAGTCCGAATCAAGTTCATTACCCTAGCAAGTGTAATGTATACATATGGATCGTGAGCGGAAGCTTGATATAATCTCTTTGTATACCAATGTTTAAGCGGGAGTAGAAAGGAATTTTTACCTTTTATTTTAGGGTGGCGAAATGCTTCTGTTATCGCCATATCCCACGGAGTTGCTATCAGTTTTGCGACTTTTTTATGAAAACGGCGAGTGAATTCTATGTCAAGACGTTTAGATTGTTGAAGGCATGATTGTAACTCTAATGCTTCCATTGCTGCAACAGATATCCCCTGGCCAAAAAGTGGATCAAAACGACAATGGGCATCTCCAATAATTAAGAAGCCCTCTGGAATTTGCTTTGCCAGATCAAAGCGTCTCCTTACCTGATAAGGGATTCTATGTATTTTTATGTCTGAAATGGGTTCTGCATGATTAAGAAAATTAACCAAGTCAGGAACAGGTAAACTTTGGGCATAAGCAAAAAATTCTTCATTTGTTTGAGGTGCATACTCATTTACGTAACCACTTACAGTAAATGAGAATCGATCTTCTTCAATGGTTTGGATATATGCCCCCTTAGGGTTTTCAGGGAAGCTTGGTGAGATAAGGAGATTTGTCCAGTCCAGCCGTTCTTGGTGTTTTAGACGATATAATCTAGTTGCATAAAATAATTGAATCCACACCTTCTCCTCTTTAACCTCTACACCAAATGTTTTTAACCAGTCGATACTCTTTGAACCAAATCCACTTGCATCGACTACCAAATCTGCATAAAGCTCTTCTTCTATACCTGTTTTGATCGATTTTACTCGCACACCTAGGACCTTATTTTCTTTGCGATTAACGATTAATTGCTTCGTCATTGTTTCATATCTGGTGGTAATATTCGATACCTGGTCAATTCGTTTCCGTAAATGCCACTCAAGCAATGGACGACTTTGCTGCACCATGTTAAGATCTCCTGTGAATCGATCTTTCCAGAAGCCAAAATGATGCCATTTCAAATCCCTAGTAAAATTAGAACCTATACTCCCATTTTCCATCAATTCAACCGTGAATTGTGGCAATAATTTCTCGATTGCTTCTTCTCCACTTTTTAATAATACATGGGGTTGATAGCTCTGGGGAACCCTTTTTCTCGGTACTGGATCTTTATACTCTCGATCAGCTTCGAGAATGTTGACTTGTTGAAAATACGAAGACAAAGCTTTAGCAGCTAACTTTCCTGCAAAACCTCCTCCAATAACAATTGCCTTTTCCCACATAAATCTTCCTCCGACTTTGGTTTTTATTAGTATAGGTATGGAATAATTTCTGTTCAATATAATCATATTTTATTAGGGGAATATGTAACAGTCATTATCAAAAAATAAAAAAACATCTTGTTCCTTGATTGTGTCCATGTTCTCCGCTGCTGTTTCTACTGTAATAGGCATAACAAAAACCCTTTAAAATTGATAAATTAGCCTTTTTTAGGTAGACTGTCCTATCCCTAAGAAAGGATATATTTAATATTAATGTTAATATAAATATTAAATAACATAAATAGTTATTATTAATATCAGTATAAACATAAATGTTAATTTTGAAGTTGTTATTCTTATGGGTAATTCTTTTTCTTTGTCTGTAGAAGAAAAAATAAGAATAAGTGAGTAATAGAAGTGATGTTGGGCCAAACTACATGATAGTTAATCACATAAGGGGAGGAATTTGATATGACGAGAAAAGTAGTATCTTCTGTCGGTCTCGTGATGGGTCTAGCATTACTTTCCTTTTTAGCGTTCTCTTTTATTAGCTTAGTTAAGTTTACAGAAATGCTTTTGAATTTGTTTATGACTTTGACTACTTTGTGACTGCAATAATTTGGAGAGGTAAACGTGTAAATGAATGTGAAAAGTTGTTAAAAAACTGGGACGAAGCATTTTGAAGAACGTTTAAGTTTTATTATACAGGGTTAACATAACCAAGGAAAATGTTGAGAGGATATCCTAAGATTTTTAGGATGTTTTTTGTGGTGATTGAGTTTAAGTATAATAAATCAGGAAGAAGGAAATCAGTAATTAATAGATTTCCTTCTTCCGTTGTTTTATTTGATGAAAGTGGAGGTGTTCTCTAACTAAAGATTTGATTCTCCTCGATCACTAACGCTTTCTTTCATATCCTGCTGATTATTGCTATGAGCATGTGTAAAAGAATAAATTTGGTATAAGTATTTGTATTTTAACCATTACTAATATTAATATTAAAATTAATACATAAATGATATTAATTTTAATAAAGCAGCTACGGTTGTGATAAAAAGGGGGATACGGAAGCTGTGATGTGGGAACTAGCAAACTATGTTGTTGTACTCCCTCTTGTATAGATAATGATAGCTGCAGCATCTAAAGCTGCAGAAAGCCTGCTATAAAATCCTGAAGATAAACAGTTGTATAATTTCTTTAAACCTCTTCGAACTCCTTATCTTCTATTTCTTACTCGCAAATATACTTCGCGTCTTGTACTTGAGTGTCACTTCACTTCTTCAAGAGAAGGTTCTACAGGTTTATAATGCAAGCTAAATTGATTGAAACGCAATAGGGTGTAACATGAGGTAAAGTCCAGTGATTTGTTAAAAATATTTATCCAGTCACACAGTAAAAATATTGATATTAACATAACAATTAATATTAGAAATAATAGTAATAATAATATAGTTAATAATGTTATCGATACTTTTAATGTCTATATTATCTAATATATATTTAGTAGGAAAAATACCATAAAGCTTGCTACTATAGCTGGGGAATACATTTAATTCCTAAGACCATCCTTAGAGCAGAACGGTCCCCTATCATCCACATTCCTGACGGTGTTTCAGAATATTTATTTTTTCTTAAAATAAAGCTTCTCGGATTAGATGTATCTGAACAAAAGGCATGTGAATGGGGAAATTCTTGAAAGAAATACTGGAGAATAGTCAAAAGTCCAATTCTACAAAGGACCTTCACAAACTCTCGTTGGGAGATGTTAAGGTTGAAAAACCTTTATAGGAGATATTCACAACTACGCTAGACATATATGGAACCGTACGCACGACGGTGTGAGAGGTCGGGGGTTAGTCGATCCCTCCTACTCGATTATAAGGATACAAAAAGCTGAGTTTCATTCCAAGAGAAAGTCAGCTTACGTATTCAACGATATTTAAGTTTCAATGTAAGGATAGTGACAGCAAAAGAAAATGTAATTAAATTGGCAAAAAATACTGGGAGGTCCTTTGTATAAAAACCATATAATAGCCACAGAAATACACCGGCAGTAAACATACCATACATAAGTAGAGATATTCCTTCTGTATTTTTTTCTTTTATTGTTTTAATGGTTTGCGGTAAAAAAGAAAATGTAGTTAAGAATGCTGCAGTAACTCCGAGTATCGTAAAAAAACCCATAGATTTTCCCCCCAACTTGATTCTGTAATAATTTTTTCCCTGTATAGTGGACGTTATTGTCATAAATTTTATATATGACTGTACTTGAGCAAAAACACTTACAAAAATTTGCCAATCCATAAAAAGTTCCTCTTGGTGGATGATACGACTTGCGAGAAAACCAAGCCCTCGTCACGGGTACAACAAACCTACTACACAGTATTTTTTCACAATTATCACCCTCGCAGTAAAAACAATTGCCTATGTTTTAATAATACGGCAAGTCCCCACTTAAAAACATAACGTGAATTATCTGTTTATTGTCCTTATTTGCAAATTAAGGTTGTAGGAGTTATATCGGATTGTAGAAGTAATTTCTTATTCTATAATTTTTATAATAACGCATATTGTTATCAATATTATTACTATTACTATTACTATTACTATTACTATTACTATTATTATTATTTTTATTATTGTCATTGTTGTTATTATTATTAATACTAAAATTAATAATAGAATTATAACGTGTTATTTATATGATTTAAGTGACATAAGAAAAGGAACTACGATAAGTATAACCATATGTCTAATGATAACAAGGGGCTGGTTCCAAAGTACTTAAATGATCAAAATTAAAGGAATTAATATGAAATAGACCATTAATGAAATCCTTATTTTTCACAGGATTTCATTAATGGTCTATTTTTCTAGGATAACCCAAAATAAAGCACTATTCCTTGCGGTACCTTACATCGTGGACACAAGAAAAAGAATTTAAGGATAAAACACAACTTCTCAAGGAAGTTCACGAAACAGCCGTAGAGTTCATCAGTACGATTGAAGAGGAAGTTCAAAAACAGCAAGAAATCACGCATGAGAATCGTCAGGAAAAGGAAGAGAAACAGGTGGAGGAGCGGAGCATTTTATTTGTAACGTTTCAAATGGCAAGTGTGGAATATGAATTCATATCAATTGCTGATCTAAGACAAAAGGTGACGGACGATGCCGCTTATCCATATCGTTTTTCAAACAGGGAAAACGTATCAAAGTTGAGTGATGAAGCATTTCTAGCCCAATTTAATACAGAAAATAAAGAACGCTTTGCAGCCATTGATGAGAATGATCTGGATCGTCCGTCTGTCCTCATCCAATGGTCCGAAAACGGGAATTTAAAACAGAATACTATCATTCCGTTTGGTGAAGCAAATGAGCAAATGGCCGCGATTGCAAAAGAACAGCTGAATGAATTGGGATATCAAAAGACAAGGTATCATTTGCTGATTCCTAAATCCTTAGACCCTGACTTTGCAAAGGCCGAAATCATCGCTATGGATCGGCTTGATTTAGGAGATGGCGAGTATACATCACCGTATGAACAAATCATTGCTGAAAAACCTCACTTACCTGAGGCTGTTAAAGCTGCCTTGAAAAAAGAAATGGAGGAAGCTAGGCAACATTCAGTGGAGAAAGAAGCGAGTCTGGTCGTACATCAGCCGGGGCAACTTTCCAAGATAGAGGTGGATTTAGCCCAGAAGTATGAGACATTCTTGTCTTTAAAAGCGGCTGAAGACATCCATCAAGTGGAGACAATTATTAATCGAGCAGTAGCAGAAGAACGTTACTTTGCTACGAAGATCACGGTAATTGAGAATGGACTGATTGCTGAGGACACCGTTCAAAAAATTGAAAAGAACAAGGAAGAAAAGTGGAAAGGGGAGCAAGTACAACAAGTACAGCTGGAAAGAGAAGCACAACCACGGCGGGGAAGTTATAAGCTATCTTGTGGAAATCGTAAAGAACAAGAAATGGAACGCTAATGAAAGGGGAATGCTTTCATGAAATTCCTAACTTCTGACAAACCATCCCAAGTGCAGGCATACGTAAGTATACGAGAGAAAGGGAAGCGTCATGACGGTTAATCGCGTCAACGCAGGTGAGATGATGAGAGCAAAACAAGTAGATTTGCTGTCGTATCTGGAAGCCAAGGGGGAAAAGTTCAAAAAGGAAGGGAATTATTATCGCCATATGGAACATGATAGCCTTATCATCCGAGATAATATGTATGCCTGGAACAGCAAGGGCTTGAAAGGACATGGTGCTATCAACTTTGCTAAGGACTTCTACGGACTATCATTTGTAGAAGCTGTCCGAGAATTGAGTTCCGGGAATTATCCAACCATCAATAGGGAAAAGCAACAGGAAGTAAAGCAAACTCAGGAGTTTCAATATCCTGAGTTTCTCGAGGTGAAGGATCATACAACCATCAAAAGATATTTAGTTCATGAGAGGAAGATAGATTCTCGTATTGTTGATTGGTTGATTCGTAAAGACTTGATTGCACAAGATCAGAAAAACAATGTCGTGTTTAAGTGGAGAGAAAACGGTGGTAAAGGACAAATTGTGGGTGCGGAGCGTCAGGGAACCGTCAAAATAGCCAATAAAAGAGGATCATTTAAACAGATTCTCTCCAACAGTAAAAAGCATGTTGGATTTACAGTTGATATCGGAAGGCCTAATAAAATTTACTATTTTGAGAGTCCAGTAGATCTCTTGTCGTATTGGAGTATTAAGAAAGAAAGACTTACAAATGCGCGACTTGTAAGCATGAATGGTCTAAAAGACAAAACTGTCTTACAGTCGTATATGGAAGCAAAGAAGCAAGGTCATGCGATTAAACAGGTTATATTAGCTGTCGACAACGATCTTGCTGGAAAAGAGTTTGTGGGAAGGCTCAAGAAAGTGATTAATCCGAAAATGTTTGACACTGATCTTCCGGCTCATGAAAAGGATTGGAACGATGAGCTAAAAGGATCACAAGCGAAGAAATCTATGAAAGTGAAGCAGCATGCAGTGGAACAAAATATTTGAATGGACGAAGGGCTGTCAGATGATGGCCCCTACTTCATAATAGAGGATTGATCAATGCTATAAATAGTGGATATATTAAAATTATTATTAATATTAGCGTTAATAATCTATAAATCATTTCAAGGGCATTCGTCACATGGCTATACAACGGATCATTAACAAAGTTTTTGGAGGCTGCTATCAGGTTGGACAAGTTGCACCTGCTATTCTGCTGATACTGGAACAGATCCATCAAAATTAGAGAAAACAGGAATATCTATCAAATTTTGATGAAGCAGTCCCCCTACTTCAATCGTGTGAAGGCATATCCTAATGATAAGTAAGGGGTTAACTTCGATTTTGCGAAGCAAAAGTATTTTCTTTTTTCCATATTTATGCTATTCTAGTTTTAGAACATAAGTTCTTTTTTATGATAGACAAAAACTTAATGGAGGAATCGCAAATGAACAAAACAGATCTTATTAACAGTGTAGCTGAGAAAGCTGAATTAACAAAAAAAGATGCAACTCAAGCGGTAGATGCAGTATTTGATACTATTCTTAATGCATTAAAGGCTGGGGAAACAGTTCAGCTAATTGGATTCGGCAACTTTGAAGTACGTGAACGTGCAGCTCGTAAAGGCCGCAACCCTCAAACAGGAGAAGAGATTGAAATTGCAGCAAGTAAAGTACCAGCATTTAAACCAGGTAAGGCACTTAAAGAAGCGGTTAATCCAGTATTAGTCTAATCAACAGAAAAGAGTCCTGTTTTTGAAACAGGGCTCTTTTA
>NZ_JASATP010000025.1:0-80089 GCF_038440375.1 Bacillus sp. OTU530 | reverse complement strand
TAAATTTAAGACCTCTCGCTGTGTTTGTACTTTTTTCGGTAACTTATGATACAATGAAAGTCATGACTAAAAAGGGAGAGGTCGTACCTTGTTTGAATATATTACAGGAAGCGTGGAATATACGGGACCGGAATACGTTGTGATTGATCATAACGGAATCGGATACCAAATTTTGACGCCAAATCCGTATGCGTTCCGAACGAGTAAGGAGTCAGTTCGTGTCTATACATATCAGTACGTTAGAGAAGATGTATTGGCCTTATATGGCTTTCAGACGAGACAGGAGCGTTCTTTGTTTGTGAAGCTGCTTGGCGTTTCAGGCATCGGACCAAAGGGGGGGCTAGCTATTTTGGCAGCTGGTCAAATTGAGCAGGTTGTGCAGGCGATTGAGCAGGAAAATGAGACATTTCTTGTGAAATTTCCAGGTGTCGGCAAGAAAACAGCTCGGCAAATGATTCTTGATTTAAAGGGGAAGCTTGGAGATGTGTTGGCTGATTTTATGCCAGATTTATTTTCAGCCTCGTCCCGTTCTGATGAGGAGGGGAATGCCCGCGAGCTAGAGGAGGCATTGGAGGCACTGAAGGCGCTTGGCTATGCGGAGCGCGAAATCAATCGCGTTGTGCCCGATCTGCAAAAAGAGTCCCTTTCAACCGAGGAATATATTAAAAAGGCACTTCGTCTTCTATTAAACGGTAAGAGGTGAGGATCGTGGACGAACGTCTCGTTTCTGGGGAAGCGGTATTTGAGGATGCTGAATCTGAATACTCGCTCAGACCGCAAACGTTAAAGCAATATATCGGTCAGGAAAAAGTAAAACATAATTTGGAAATTTTCATTGAAGCTGCAAAATTGCGAGAGGAAACACTCGATCATGTTTTATTGTATGGTCCACCTGGATTAGGGAAAACAACTTTAGCAAATATTATAGCAGTGGAGATGGGAGTGCATATACGTACGACATCAGGCCCGGCAATTGAGCGTCCCGGTGATCTGGCGGCAGTGCTAACGGCTCTTGAGCCAGGAGACGTTTTGTTTATTGACGAAATTCATCGTTTGCCGCGTACAGTGGAGGAAGTACTCTATCCGGCAATGGAGGATTTTTGTCTTGATATTGTGATTGGAAAAGGTCCTTCTGCCCGATCAGTCCGCTTGGATTTGCCGCCATTTACTCTCGTAGGTGCAACGACGCGTGCTGGCGCGCTCAGCGCCCCGCTGCGTGATCGTTTCGGTGTGTTAAGCCGCTTGGAATATTATGACGTGAATCAGTTGTCCCATATCGTTGAACGAACAGCAGATGTGTTTACGATTGAAATTGAAGCATCGGCTGCTCATGAAATCGGAAGAAGATCACGCGGAACCCCGCGTATCGCTAACCGTTTGCTGCGCCGTGTACGGGATTTTGCTCAGGTGCGCGGAAACGGCATTATTACCTTTGAAATTACCCAAACAGCGCTAGAACTGCTTCAGGTCGACAAGCTGGGTTTGGATCATATTGACCATAAGTTATTACTTGGCATTATTGATAAATTTCGGGGTGGTCCAGTTGGTTTGGATACAGTAGCAGCGACAATCGGTGAAGAGGCGCATACAATTGAGGACGTATACGAGCCGTACTTATTACAAATCGGTTTTCTGCAGCGTACGCCGCGTGGACGCATCGCTACCTCTTTGGCATATGAGCATTTTCAGCGAGAGGCACCGAAGCAATGATGGATTTTTCAAAATTATTTTTGACTCTCGGTGTTTTGTTTATTGTGATCGGTCTTGTTTGGAGGCTTATCGGCAAGCTTCCGGGGGATATTTTAGTTAAAAAAGGAAATGTTACTTTTTACTTTCCCATTGTAACATCCATTTTAATTAGTATTGTATTGTCGCTTATTTTGTATGTAATAGGAAGATTTAAATAGGAATAGGTGGAATTATGGATATTAGTTTATTTGATTTTGAATTGCCGGAGGAGCTTATTGCTCAAACACCGCTAGAAAAACGTGAAAGCTCCCGCCTAATGGTACTGCATCGGCAAAGCGGTGAGATTGAGCATAAGCATTTTGCTGATGTTCTTTCATACTTAAATCCAGGAGATTGTCTTGTACTAAATGAAACAAAAGTAATGCCTGCACGTCTTTACGGTGTAAAAGAGGATACAGGTGCGCATATTGAAGTTTTACTTCTAAAGCAGGAAGAGAATGATTGCTGGGAAACGCTTGTTAAGCCGGCAAAGCGTGTGAAGGAAGGAACTGTACTGTCGTTTGGCGAGGGTAGACTGAAGGCGATATGCACTGGTATAGGGGAGCAAGGCGGGCGATTGCTGCAATTTTCGTATGAGGGCATTTTCTATGAAATTCTGGATGAACTTGGCGAAATGCCGCTTCCTCCTTATATTAAAGAACGCCTAGAGGATCGCGATCGTTATCAAACTGTATTTGCGCGCGAGGTTGGCTCAGCGGCAGCACCAACTGCGGGTCTGCATTTCACAGAAGAGCTTTTGCAGCTGATTCGCGATCGCGGTGTGCATATCGCTTTTATTACGCTCCATGTTGGACTTGGAACATTTCGTCCAGTAGCAGCTAGTGCGATCGAAGAGCATGAGATGCACTCGGAATACTATCATATGTCTAAAGAGACAGCTGCGCTGTTAAACCGCGTGAAGCAAGATGGCGGACGTATTATTACGGTCGGGACAACGTCCACGCGTACGCTTGAAACAATTGCATCTCAATTCGGTGAATTCCGCGCTGTTTCCGGCTGGACGGATATTTTCATTTATCCGGGTTATCAATTTAAAGCAATTGATGGACTCATTACAAATTTTCATTTGCCGAAATCGACGCTTATTATGCTCGTTAGTGCGCTTGCAGGGAGAGAGCATGTAATTCATGCGTATGAGGAAGCGGTGAAGGAAAAATATCGCTTCTTCAGCTTTGGAGATGCGATGCTTTTAATTTAACACTGTAGGAAAGTATAAATTTCTAGCTGGAAGACCTTTCGACGTAGCGAGAAATTTTTGATGGTGTTAGTTGCTATATAGTACGAATTGTTTTTCTTTTGTATGTGAACAGGAAGGAGCTATTTTATGGCAGTAAAGTATGAACTTATTAAGAAATGTAAGCAAACAGGTGCAAGACTAGGACGCGTGCACACGCCGCACGGTTCATTTGAAACGCCCATTTTTATGCCTGTTGGCACATTAGCTACTGTAAAAACGATGTCGCCGGAAGAACTGAAAGAAATGCAGGCAGGTATTATTTTGAGTAATACGTATCATCTATGGCTTCGTCCTGGGCATGAAATTGTGCGCGAGGCAGGCGGATTGCACAAGTTTATGAACTGGGATCGTGCCATTTTAACAGATTCTGGCGGCTTTCAAGTATTTAGCTTAAGCGAGTTTCGTAAAATTGAAGAAGAGGGTGTGCATTTTCGCAATCACTTGAATGGAGATAAATTGTTCTTGTCTCCGGAAAAAGCGATGCAGATCCAAAATGCACTCGGTGCGGATATCATGATGGCATTTGATGAATGTCCGCCGTACCCGGCTGAATATGAATATATGAAGCGTTCTGTAGAGCGGACAAGCCGCTGGGCGGAACGGTGTCTAACGGCGCATGAGCGTCCGCATGATCAAGCGTTGTTTGGTATTGTACAAGGTGGCGAGTACGAGGAACTGCGTCGTCAAAGTGCGCGGGATTTAATTTCGCTCGACTTCCCAGGCTACGCAATCGGTGGATTATCTGTTGGGGAGCCAAAGGATGTGATGAATCGTGTGCTTGACTTTACAGCGCCGCTTCTTCCAGAAAACAAACCGCGTTACTTAATGGGAGTGGGATCGCCCGACTCATTAATTGATGGCGCAATTCGTGGTATCGATATGTTTGATTGTGTGCTGCCGACGCGCATTGCCCGAAACGGAACTTGCATGACGAGCGAAGGCCGTCTCGTTATTAAAAATGCAAAGTTTGCACGAGATTTCGGACCGCTTGATCCGAAATGCGATTGCTATACGTGCCGCAATTATTCACGCGCGTACATCCGTCATCTAATTCGATGCGACGAAACGTTTGGAATTCGTTTAACGTCTTATCATAATCTTCATTTTCTGTTAAAATTAATGGAGCAGGTGAGACAAGCCATTCGAGAAGATCGTCTTGGCGATTTCCGTGAAGAGTTCTTCGAGCAATACGGCTTTAACAAACCGAATGCAAAAAATTTCTAAGTCATACATACGAGACTTAAAAAGGAGGAGTAAGGCATGAACAGTTTAGTAACGCAGGTGTTGCCACTTGTCTTAATGTTTGCGGTGTTTTATTTTCTATTAATCCGTCCGCAGCAAAAGCGTCAAAAGTCAGTAGCGCAAATGCAAAGCAGCTTGCAAAAGGGTGATCAAGTCATTACAATCGGCGGAATGCATGGCATCGTTGATTCTGTTACTGATACGACGCTTGTTCTAGTAGGAAGTGACGGATCTCGTTTAACGTTTGATCGCAATGCGGTACGTGAAGTGAAAAAGCAGCAAGCATAATAAAAAAACTTGGCATATAAAGTGCCAAGTTTTTTTGTTTCCAAATATATGTTTGGGGCGCTATTTAGCCTTCATAAGATGTCTGTTGTAGAGAAAGGGGCTCTCGGCGTAAATAACGAATCGCCAATCGGTGAGCTTTCCTTACTCCTTCTTTGCGGCATTTACTCCGAAAATGCCCCCGATCATGCTTGCGGCGATGAGACCAAGCTGGTACAGCATATTCTCACTTGAAAGCCCTTGTGAATGGCCCAGATAGTTGAAAAGAAAAACAAGAACAGAGTAGGCAACGCCTGTTGCCCCCCCAGCAAACCAGCCTCTGACTTTTGCTTTTAATCCCGAGATGAAGCCGGCAATAATCATAGAGATAATTGCAAGAATCATAATAGTAATTGCCAAATTGGCCTCATCTAGCTCCGTCATTTTCAGCAGCATAGCTATAATGAGACTTGTGAGCGCAGCTAACGCAAGAAGTGTTCCTAAACCAAACAGGACAGCTACTCCTAATCGTTTTGTCGATGACATGTGGATCCCTCCTTATAATACAAGCATATTGAATAACCTGCTGAGATAGACTAATTTCTAGTGAATGAGGAATGAAAAATTGCGTGATAGTTCTGCAAGCCTCGGGAAAGATAATAATGGAGTATGGCAGAAGAGGAGAATGAGAGTATGGGATGGCAAGAGCTTGAAATTGTCTGGAGGACTATCTTATTATACGGTGTTATTTTAGTAATTTTTCGCCTGATGGGCAAACGGGAAATTGGTGAACTGAGTGTGTTGGATTTGGTCGTCTTTATTATGCTTGGTGAGATTGCGATCATCGCGATTGAGGATAGGGAGAAGCCCCTTGTGGATCAAATTATTCCGATGGTGACCTTAATGCTCATTCAAATCACCCTGGCGTTAGTGTCAATAAAAAGTCAAAAATTGCGCAAACTTCTTGACGGAGAGCCCGTGATTTTAATTCGAGACGGAAAAATAGATGAACGGAAAATGCGCAAAAATCGCTATAACTTTGAGGATTTGCTTGTCCAGCTTCGCGAAAAAGACATTGGAGATCTACGCGACGTTGAATACGCCATTTTGGAACCATCCGGTCGTTTGTCAGTGTTTCAAAAGCAACCCAACCCAAAAAGCCAAAAACAAAATCCGGTCTTTACATTTCCGCTTATCTTAGATGGGCTTGTTCAGTATGATAATTTATCCGAAATGAAAAAAACGGAGGCATGGCTCCGGCAACAGCTGCAGGAGCTTGGTTATCCGGATATTGCGGAAATTTCGTATTGCAGCTTTCAGGATGGAGAGTTTTTTGTGGATTTAATAGATAAATGAAACAGCCTCCATGCGCGGAGGCTGTTTTACTTTAGAAAGGATAGGTTGCGGAGTACTGGAATTCGGCGCAGCTCATCTTTTCGGATTAAACGAAATATCATGAGCAGCACAATGTATACTGCTGTTGTGACAACAATGGAGCAGAGTGTCTGCATACCAAGTGAATCGGAAAAAGTCAGCTGCTCATGGCAGTAAAATCCAGTAAATCCGGCTAAGAAAATCGCAAGCATACCGTAGATATAATCCTTTGCATAGATGGTAAAGGTAATGCGTTTGAGCAAGGTTGCATAGTGCAGAATTGTTACGGTTGTAAGCCCGGCTACAATGGCTAACGCGAAGCCCATGATTTGAAAATCCGGACGTGAGGCAAGAACAAAGATAACAATGATTTTTACTACTGAGCCGATTAGACTGTTGATCATTGCTGTTTTTGCCATGTTTAATGCTTGTAAAACAGAAGCGAGCGGTCCTTGAAAGTAATAAAAGATAAAACAAGGAGCGAGCACTTTTACAAACACCGCTGCATGATCGGAGTGATACATAAGTGTCATAATGGGAGAAGCAAATACGTACAAAATAATGACTGACCAGCCCCCAGAAATAAACGACAAGCGGAGTGCTTGCTGAAGCCGATACTCGACAAGCTGGTGCTGTTGTTTTGCCGCCGCCTCACTAATAGAGGGGACAAGCGATGTGGATAGGGCATATGTGATAAAGGACGGCAAAAATAAAAGTGGCAGCGCATAGCCGTTTAATTCCCCATATTGCCTTGTTGCAACCTCGGCGGCGACGCCTGCCATCGCCAAGCTTCGAGCGACAACAATGGGCTCTAAAAAATAGGAAACAGAACCGATAAAGCGGCTCCCAGTTGTCGGGAGGGCGACGGACATCAGTGAGCTGAGCGTATCCTTGCCGTTTTTCACCGTACGGAAAAAGTGAGAACGAACGGCAACGTGTTTTTCACGGTGAAACATAAACAGCATATACAAGAGGGAAGCTAGCTCGCCGATTACAGCTGAAACCATTGCGCCAGCCGCTGCGTACTCTATACCAAGATGCAGGAAAGCACGTGTACAGACAGCAATTAAGGTAATGCGGACAATCTGTTCAATTACTTGTGCAAACGCGCCTGGCTTCATGTTTTGTTTTCCTTGGAAATAGCCGCGCAGTACGGAGGATACGGCAATAATTGGTACAACCGGCAAAATGGCTATGAGCGGATAGTAGGTCCGAGAATCTGTTAGAACGGTTTTAGAAAGAATCGGTGCCGCAACCATGAGAGCTGCCGTAATGACGACACTTAAGGTAAGCGTCACTGCAAGGGATACGGTTAACACTTTTTTAACCTTTTGCTGGTCTCCTATCGCTTCGGCTTCGGCAACGAGTTTAGCGATTGCGACAGGCAGACCGATTTGTGTAACGGTGATCGCTAAAATAAAAGTTGGAACGGCCATCATATACAGCCCGACTCCTTCTTCCCCCAAAATCCTTGCCATCACAATCCGATTTACGAAGCCGAGCACCCTTGTGACAAGACCAGCAATAATTAAGATTAACGTTCCGCGTAAAAAGCTTTGCTTCGTCATTTGTTTCCCACCTTCTCAAAAGCCATAGAATGATTTACAATAATTTATATGCGCTCGGTGGGGTCAAGCATGACAAGGTGTATATGTACAAGCTTTTTTATTGCCCTTTACTTAGCAAATGATTGCCTGTATATATGGCGTTGGGGGTCTAGAGAGGAGCTAGGCTAATATGATTTCTTAGCTAACCCCTTCGAATTATAACCTGTAGATTTGAGAGAGTGTGGTTCATTACTTTTTGGTACGAGTGAGTGCAGAAGGAATTGTCTTAGCATGATACAGTCCGTTGATCAGTTAGGTGAAGACACGCTGCCGGGTTCTACCCTAGCCCGCCGCTCTGCTGTGAGTGATGCGTTGTAACCGTTCCCTAGGTCAAGGGAACAAACAGGTGTATAACAGAATCTCTGGTTGACATGGTAATGGGGATGATACCCGAAAGGAGGACTTTTGATGACTGATAAGGAAGTTGGAATTGATGCTTATCGACAGGAGCTTAATGTTGTGCTGCAAAGTAAGATGGAGGAATTTCACATGCTCGGGTATGATCGCGTAACAGAGCAGGAAATATGGACATGTTTGAAGAGTAAAAAGTGGAAACAGTTACCAGAAGAAATTAAAATCCATCAGCTCGTTAATGATGTTTTGACGCTCTCTACAAGTGATTACATGACATATTTAACGATGCAGGCATATAAGGCGCCGCTTTCGTCGTTTGAGGAGTATGAAAACAAATAACCATTCATTTGACAGGTATCTAGGCTTCTTTCTATAATGGTTTCGTATGAGAATGAGGAGGCAATCGACAGAAATGGCAAAACAAAGCAGAATTGTGGCTTTCTTTTTAATTGTGTTGCTCATTGGCGGCATCATCGGAGCGACAACAAAGAATATTACACAAGGTATCAATCTGGGACTCGATTTGCGCGGTGGCTTTGAGGTTTTATATGAGGTAAAGCCAGCGAAGGAAGGCGAGAAGCTGACGCGCAAGACATTGTTAAGTACGGTAGAGGCACTTGAAAAGCGTGTTAACGTTCTTGGTGTAAGCGAGCCGAACATTCAAATTGAAGGGAATGATCGCATCCGGGTACAGCTTGCTGGCGTGAAGGATCAAGCAAAGGCAAGATCGATTCTGGCAACCCAAGCCAAGCTGACATTCCGTGACATAAATGACAAGGTATTGATGGACGGAGCTGATTTAAAGGCGGGCGGTGCGAGTCAAACATTTGACGAGCAAGGAAAGCCAAGCGTAGCTCTTACTTTAAAGGATGCGGATAAGTTTAAAAGTGTAACGGAGCAAGTGCTTGCGATGAAGCCGGATAATTTAATGGTCATTTGGCTTGATTTTGAGGAAGGAAAGGATTCCTATAAAGCAGAGGCGGCAAAAGTAAAGCCGAAATACTTATCTGCAGCATCTGTTAATCAAGTATTTACCCAAACGGATGTATCAATCGTCGGAAACTTTACGGCAGCCGAAGCGAAGGAACTTGCAAACTTGTTAAATGCTGGGGCGTTGCCAGTTGAGCTCAAAGAGTTGTATTCTACATCTGTTGGAGCCAAGTATGGAGAAACTGCATTGCAAAAAACAATCGTTGCCGGTGCAATTGGGATTGCTCTTGTTTTCTTGTTTATGATTGCCTATTACCGTCTTCCAGGACTCGTTGCGGTGATTATGTTAACATTGTATACATATATTACGCTCGTTACTTTTCATTGGATGCATGCCGTTTTGACGCTTCCGGGTATCGCGGCTCTTATACTCGGTGTCGGTATCGCTGTTGACGCGAACGTCATTACGGATGAGCGTTTTAAAGAAGAGCTGAAAATCGGAAAATCAGTGATGGCCGCGTATCGGGCTGGAAATAAGCATTCTTTTCTTACGATTTTGGATGCGCATATTACAACATTGCTAGCTGCTGTCGTTTTATTCGTATACGGCACAAGCTCGGTAAAAGGCTTTGCGACGAGTTTAATTGTCAGCCTTATTATTGGATTCGTTACAAATGTTGGGGGAACACGCCTATTATTAGGTCTCCTTGTAAAGAGCCGTTTATTTGATAAGAAGATAGGGTATTTTGGTGTAAAACGCCGGGATGTTATTTCTCTTTCAAAAGGTGTAGAGTATGCACCGACTAAATTTGATCGTATAGACTTTGTAAAAGTAGGAAATCGCTTTTTGATTTTCTCGATTGCAGCAGTTGTCGTAGGGATTATTGCTATATCATTGTTCCGTTTAAATCTTAGTATCGACTTTTCAAGCGGAACGCGTATTGATGTGACAAGTAACAAAACAATTGTTGCTTCTGAACTGAAAGCGGACCTCCAAAAGCTGAATATTGATCCTGAGGATATCGTACTAACAGGTACGAAAAACGAAGGAGCAGCTGTGCGGACGCACGGGGTTCTTTCGAAGGAAGAGATTGCGGGACTGAAAGATGCAATAAAAAGCAAGTATGGAAATGAGCCGAATGTGAGTACTGTTTCACCAACAATCGGGAAGGAGATTGCACGCAATGCGTTAATTTCCGTGCTCATTGCATCGGTTGGTATCATTTTATACGTGAGCTTCCGTTTCCGTTTTACGTATGCAATATCTGCTGTGTTAGCACTCTTGCATGATGCCTTTTTCATCATTATAGTGTTCAGCATATTGCGCTTGGAAGTAGATTTACCGTTTATTGCAGCTGTACTAACAATTGTAGGTTATTCGATTAATGATTCTATCGTAACATTTGACCGAAATCGACAACTGTATAAAGAGAAAAAGAAGATTCGGTCTGCAGCTGACCTAGAGGATATTGTGAATATGAGTATCCGTCAAACGCTTGGACGTTCGATCAACACGGTATTAACGGTTCTTTTACCGGTTATCGCATTATTGATTTTCGGAAGTGAATCTCTTCGTAACTTCTCATTAGCTTTGTTAATCGGACTAGTTGTTGGAACATATTCCTCGGTCTTCGTTGCTTCGCAAATTTGGCTGATTCTTGAGAAGAACCGTCTGAAGAAGGGCAGAACGAAAAGAGAACCGGAGCCAACATCAGACATACAGGTGTAGCAAAAAGGAAAACAGGGTGGCTATAACTGTTTTAAAAAGACGAGGTGTATCTGCGATAGGTAGAGAGCCTCGTCTTTTTTGCACTTTAAGACAGTATAAGTTTCTAGCTGGAAGACAATTCGACGTGGCGAGAAATGTTAGGAATACAGTATAAGGGCAACTACGCCTAAGAACAGGGCTCGCCAATCGGCGAGTTTTCTTTACAAGATAAGAAAGGATAACTGTTCGGGGTGATGTCTAGCTCCCAAGGCCCAAAATGTCAGACTCCAGGCTGAACCTCCGCAAAAGGCAAAAAGCGCCTTTTACTCTGGCTCACCCCTACGCTGCCATAAAAGGCGGGCCTTGTCTGCTTTTCTTACTGCTGTTAAATAAGGGTATTTGGCATTTCATTGTCACCTTATAACCGGTTTAGTATAATGAATGAATTGAGGGGTGATTTCGTTGTTACAACCGAAAACGCGTTGGAAACATATAAGAGGGAACGAGGAGTTGGCTCAGCAGTTAGCGCATAAGCTGCAGCTATCACCCGTTATTACCTCTTTATTAGTTCATAGGGGACTTCATACAGAAGAAGAGATTACAAGCTTTTTACATAGTGAACGGCAATCATTTCATGACCCGTTCCTGCTTAAAGATATGGATCGGGCTGTAGAGAGAATCCATCTAGCTGTCCAGAACGGAGAGCAAATTCTCGTATACGGTGATTACGATGCTGACGGTGTTAGCAGTACAACAGTTTTAATGCTGGCGCTTCTTGAGCTTGGTGCTGATGTGGAATTTTATATCCCAAACCGATTTACCGAAGGATACGGACCAAATGAGGGGGCGTTTCGCTGGGCACAGCAAGCTGGTTTTTCATTAATTATTACAGTTGATACAGGTATTTCTGCTGTTAATGAGGCAAGGCTCGCAAAGGAGCTTGGTATTGATTTGATTATTACTGATCACCATGAGCCGCCGCCAGAGCTTCCTGATGCATACGCGATTATTCATCCAAGACTTGGAGGGGGCATGTATCCATTTGGCGAATTGGCCGGTGTCGGAGTTGCGTTTAAGGTGGCGCACGCTTTGCTTGGCAAGGTTCCAGAGCACTTACTGGATATTGCGGTGATTGGTACAATTGCTGATCTTGTTCCACTGCATGATGAAAACCGTCTGCTTGTGATTCGCGGTTTGGAAAAGCTGCAGCATACGAAGCGCCCTGGATTGCTTGCTTTATTTCAGGTGGCCAATGTCCAACAGTATGCGGCGAATGAGGAAAGCGTCGGATTTTCAATTGCCCCTCGTATTAACGCAGTCGGCCGGCTAGAGGACGCAGCTCCAGCTGTTCACCTTCTCCTATCAGAGGATAGGGAAGAAGCGTTGGAGCTCGCACAAGAGATTGATAGCTTGAACAAGCTGCGTCAGGATATTGTACAGGAAATTGCGGCAGAGGCTATTGAAATGGTGGAGGAGCACTATCCTCCGGAAACAAACCATGTACTTGTTCTCGCAAAAGAAGGATGGAATGTTGGCGTTATTGGCATTGTTGCATCACGGCTTGTAGAACGTTTTTACCGACCGGTCATTATTCTTGGTGTCGATAGCGTAAAGAAAATTGCGAAGGGCTCAGCACGCAGCATTGAAGGCTTTGACTTATTTGCCAATCTATCTGATTGCCGCGATATTCTGCCACACTTTGGCGGGCACCCTATGGCAGCAGGGATGACACTCGATATGGACCATGTGGATGAGCTAAGAAGACGGCTTAATGAACTGGCAGCAGAGCAGCTTTCAATGCAGGATTTGATGCCCGTTAAGACTGTTGATGCGGTGTGTCGTCTTGAAGACATTACGCTGCCTGTGATAGAGGAGATACAGCAGCTGGCGCCGTTTGGGGCTGGCAATCCGAAGCCGCGTATCCAAGTGGAGAATGTATCACTTGAGAGCATAAAACCAATTGGTTCGGACGGTTCTCATCTAAAGGTTATGTTTACAAATGGCCAGGCTCGTCTCGATGGCATTGGTTTTGGCTTAGGTCCATTGGCGGAGCACATCTCGCCGGCGGCACGCGTTTCTGCCATTGGGGAGCTGTCGATTAATGAATGGAATAATTTCCGAAAGCCGCAAGTGATCATTCAGGATATTGCGGTTACAGAGTGGCAGCTATTTGACTGGCGCAGCATGCGCGGGTTTGAGAAGCAGCTTGCAACGCTGCCAAGCCAGTGTCTTAACATCTTGTATTTTGATGAACTGTCCTTGGAAAAGCTGCCTCAGGACTATAAGCGCTATGCTATATCTGCTGATGCACCCGACATCCAGTCAGGTATTTTACAAGGGCAGTACGTGGTGCTCTTAGACTTGCCCTCTTCGCTTGAGCAGTTGCGTAATGTACTAGCATATGGCTTTCCGGCCCGCGTTTATGCAGTGTTGCTCAGCGATGCGGATCATACGTTCAGCACGGTCCCAACCCGTGATCATTTTAAATGGTTTTATGCTTTTCTTCGGCAGAAATCTCCATTTTCTCTCGTGCAACACGGAGAGGAGCTATGCCGGTACAAGGGTTGGTCAAAAGACACAGTAAATTTTATGACACAGGTGTTTTTTGAACTTGAATTTGTTACAATAAAAGATGGTGTCATTTTTCTATCTCATTTGACTGAGAAACGCGACTTAACAGAGTCTAAAACATATCGGAAGAAATTCGAACAATTACAGGTGGAAAAAGAATTAGTGTATTCTGCTTATCAGCAGTTAAAAGAAATGTTGGAAACGATTCGGAACGATTCTTTTGTACACAAGGAGGCTTAGTATGGATTTTAAGAAGTATATCGCAATCGTCCCTGATTATCCGAAGGAAGGAATTGTGTTTAAGGACATTTCTCCTTTAATGAATGATGGTGAAGCGTACAAGGCGGCAACAGATGCGATTGTTGAGTTTGCGAAGGAAAAGGAAATCGACTTGATTGTTGGACCGGAGGCGCGTGGTTTCATCATCGGTTGCCCTGTTGCTTATGCGCTTGGAATTGGTTTCGCGCCAGTTCGTAAGGAAGGGAAGCTTCCACGTGAAGTGGTAAAAGTAGAATACGGAAAAGAATATGGCAAAGATGTATTAACGATTCACAAAGATGCTATTCAGCCAGGACAACGTATTCTGATCACGGATGATTTGCTTGCGACAGGTGGAACAATTGAAGCAACAATTAAGCTTGTTGAAGAGCTGGGCGGCGTAGTAGCAGGGATTGCATTCCTTGTAGAGCTTACGTATTTAGATGGCCGTGATAAATTAGATGGCTACGATGTATTAACATTGATGCAATATTAATTGTATAGCGGCTTGTGCCCGTTTTTATAAATTTGCAGAAGGAAACGTTGCAAAAGCTTTTGTTTTATACCATGCAGTATGATGGTTCCTTTCGCGAGGTGACCCAAAAGAGGGATAGTTCCCCCTTTTTTGGGTCACCTCCTTTTTCTATATAGGAAGTCAGGAAGGATTTACTATCCTCTTGTTTTTCACCTGTTTCAACAAGTGAGTTATAATGTTACAATATAGAATAATTCTTTTTAATAGATTGAAACTGGAAAATCCGCCCAAGAGCGGGGCTCGCCAATCGGCGAGTTTTCTTTAAAAATAAATAATTTATACTATAAAGGTGATTCCATGGCAAATGAACAAGTGCTAACGGCTGAACAAGTACTGCACAAGGCTGCTCAATATTTAAGCGGCCAAGATTTGGGAATCGTGGAGCGCGCATATGAGTTTGCTCGGGAAGCCCATCGTGAGCAATATCGTAAATCAGGGGAGCCGTACATTATCCATCCTATTCAGGTGGCTGGCATTCTCGTGGATTTAAGAATGGACCCGGCAACTGTATCTGCAGGCTTTTTGCACGATGTTGTAGAGGATACAAGTGTAACATTAGAGGATATGGAACGTGCGTTTACAAAAGAGATTGCGATGCTTGTAGACGGCGTTACAAAGCTCGGTAAAATTAAATATAAATCACAAGAGGAGCAACAGGCGGAAAATCATCGGAAAATGTTTGTTGCTATGGCGCAAGATATGCGCGTAATTTTGATTAAGCTGGCTGACCGCTTGCATAATATGCGGACGCTGAAGCATTTGCCGCAGGAAAAGCAGCAGCGTATTGCTAATGAAACATTAGAGATTTTTGCGCCGCTCGCACACCGCCTTGGGATTAGCACAATCAAATGGGAGCTTGAGGACACATCTCTTCGCTATTTAAACCCACAACAATACTACCGTATCGTGAATTTAATGAAGCGTAAGCGCGCCGAACGGGAAGAGTATTTAGGAGAGGTTATGGACGAAATCCGTGAAAAGCTCAGCGATGTGACAATCAGTGCAGAACTCTCTGGACGTCCAAAGCATATTTATAGCATTTATCGCAAGATGGTCATGCAGAACAAGCAATTTAATGAGATTTATGACTTGCTGGCGGTTCGTGTTATTGTAAATAGCATTAAAGATTGCTATGCGGTGCTAGGAATTATTCATACTTGCTGGAAGCCAATGCCAGGAAGGTTTAAGGATTATATTGCGATGCCTAAGGCAAATTTCTACCAATCACTTCATACGACGGTCATCGGACCGAAGGGGGATCCGCTGGAGGTGCAAATCCGAACAAAGGAAATGCACGAAATTGCGGAATTTGGGATTGCCGCCCATTGGGCATACAAGGAAGGAAAAACCCTTCAGGCTGACCACGAGACGCTGGAGAAAAAGCTGTCTTGGTTCCCGCAAATCTTAGAATGGCAAAAGGATGCATCCAATGCTGAGGAGTTTATGGAGTCGTTAAAGCTCGACCTTTTCTCGGATATGGTGTTCGTCTTTACACCAAAAGGGGATGTGCTGGAACTGCCGCTTGGATCGGTGCCAATCGACTTTGCGTATCGCATTCACTCGGAAATCGGTAATAAAACAATTGGCGCGAAGGTAAACGGAAAGATGGTTCCGCTTGATTATAAGCTGAAGACGGGTGATATTATCGAAATTATGACGTCCAAGCATTCGTATGGTCCAAGTCAGGACTGGGTGAAGCTTGCGCAAACGTCACATGCGAAAAATAAAATTCGTCAATTTTTCAAAAAGCAGCGCCGGGATGAAAATGTTGAAAAAGGGAAAGAGTTAATTGAAAAGGAGCTTAGAGGCTTAGATTACGATATGAAGGAAGTACTTAGCTCTGAAAATCTCAAGCGAGTTGCCGAGAAGTTCAATTTCCCCAATGAAGAAGAAATGTATGCGGCCGTAGGATATAACGGCATTACCGCAGCACAAATTGTTACGCGCTTAACCGATAAATTCCGTAAGAAGAAGGAAGAAGCACAGCTTCTCGATGATGCGGTGGCTGATGCGAAAACGCAGCCGATGAAGATTAAGCGTCGTGATACGGGTATTAAGGTAAGCGGGGTAGACAATCTTCTTATCCGTGTATCGAAATGCTGTAACCCAGTGCCAGGAGACGATATTATCGGTTATATTACAAAGGGCCGTGGTGTATCAGTTCATCGAGCCGACTGTGTAAATACGCAGACGGATGAGGCAAAGGATCGATTGCTTGAGGTAGAATGGGAAATCAGCCCGCAGAGAGAGCTTGAATATAATGTTGATCTTGAAATTTCAGGCTTTGATAGAAGAGGGCTTTTAAATGAAGTGCTGCAAGCGGTAAATGAGATGAAAACAAATATTTCTGCTGTCTCAGGACGGAGCGACCGCAATAAAATGGCCATTATTCATATGTCCATCGCTATTCATAACGTAAATCATCTGCAAAAGATTGTGGAACGGATTAAGCAGGTGCGCGATGTGTACGCAGTGCGAAGATTGATGCATTAAAGGAGTATGTAATATGAGAGTAGTAGTACAAAGATCAAAAGAAGCTTCCGTAACAGTAGATGGTCAAGTTGTTGGACAAATTCCTTTCGGCTTGACTCTGCTTGTTGGCATTACGCATGAGGATACAGAGACAGATTGTGCTTATCTTGCTGACAAGATTGCAAATTTGCGTATTTTTGAGGATGAGAGCGGAAAGATGAACGTCTCGGTTCGGGATATTGGCGGCCACATTTTATCAGTTTCACAATTTACGTTATATGGGGACTGCAGAAAGGGGCGTCGCCCGAATTTCATAGAAGCAGCAAGGCCAGAGCATGCGCAGATTATGTACGAAGCCTTTAATGAGGAGCTTCGTAAACAAGGCCTGCATGTCGAGACAGGTATCTTTGGTGCCATGATGGACGTGCGTTTGCTCAATGATGGACCAGTTACACTGATTATGGAAAGTAAATAAAAGAATGTCCCTTGTGAGCTAAGACAGGTCGTGTTTTTTTTACACTGTAAGAAAGTATAAATTTCCAGCTAGGGGTGAATTCGACGTAGTGGGAAATTTTAGGAGTACAGTATAAGTGCAACTACGCCGCTGTCTTCGCCGAAGGGCACGGCTCGCCAATCGGCGAGTTTTCTTTAATTTAAGGGATAAATGTCCCTTTTTTGTGGGTAAACTGAAGTAAGAAAACCCACGAAAAAGGAGAAAAACTATATGCGTATGAATGAAAGCGGGAGGAATGCAGCAAATAGTGCCAATCAAATGCTGCATATGAATTTCCAGGATTTTTCCTCTAAGGAACAGAATACAGTTTCTATGGAGCTTGCTTCAGAATTTGGCGTCTCCTTACAGGATGTAAAAAAACTGAAGAAGCATTTTAATCGTCGCTAAAGGTCTTGACAATAGCACAGAAGAACACGTATATTTATAAGCAAATTGATTTTTCATAACTACATATGGAAAAAACCGATGATGGAGAAAAGTAGGTAAGAGTACACATGAACAGAGAGGAAATGCCTTGGCTGGGAGCATTTCTCATGATGACTTATTGAAGGAACACTCCGTAGGTTTCACTCTGAACAGCCAAGGGCTCAGTAGGAGCTGAACGTTTGAGGCGTTAACAAAAAGTGGAAGCGTAAAAGCTTCAATTAGGGTGGCACCACGGGTATAAGACTCTCGTCCCTACGTTATGTAGGGAGGGGGGTCTTTTTTATTTTGAAAATAGGAGGACTATCAGCATGTCGATTCAAATTCCAAGAGGAACGCAAGACATTCTTCCAGGTACGGTCGAGCTGTGGCAATATATCGAAACGCAAGCGCGGGAGATTTGCCGCCGTTATAACTATAAAGAAATTCGGACTCCGATTTTTGAGCATACGGAATTATTTTTACGCAGCGTGGGAGATACGACAGATATCGTTCAAAAGGAAATGTACACATTCACAGATCGCGGCGAGAGAAGTCTAACGCTGCGCCCTGAGGGTACGGCAGCAGTTGTTCGCTCGTATGTGGAACATAAAATGTATGGCGATGCAGCGCAGCCGACAAAGCTGTTTTATATCGGACCGATGTTTCGTTACGAAAGACCGCAATCAGGCAGATACCGTCAGTTTGTACAGTTCGGGATTGAAGCGCTCGGCAGCAATGATCCGGCGATTGATGCCGAGGTTATTGCGCTTGCAATGGAATTTTATAAGAGCTTAGGCTTAAAACATGTCAAGCTTGTGCTCAATTCCTTAGGCGATCAGGAGAGCAGAAAAGCTCATCGTGAGGCATTGGTAAACCATTTTGCGCCGCGCATTCATGAATTTTGCTCAGATTGTCAAGCCCGCCTAGAAAAGAATCCGCTTCGCATTTTAGATTGCAAAAAGGATCGCGGCCATGAATTGATGAGTACAGCACCGTCCATCACGGAATACTTAAACGAAGGTTCACAGCAATACTATGAGAAGGTGCAGCAGCTTCTGACAATGATGAATATTCCGTTTGAAAAGGATCCGAATCTTGTGCGGGGTTTAGATTACTATCAGCATACAGTATTCGAGATTATGAGCGAGGCAGAGGGCTTTGGCGCTATCACAACATTAAGCGGCGGCGGGCGCTACAATGGCCTTGTTCAGGAGGTTGGCGGTCCGGAAACACCAGGGATTGGTTTTGCGTTAAGTATTGAGCGCTTATTGATGGCGCTTGAGGCTGAGAGCATTACGCTTCCGGTTTCACAAAGCATTGATTGCTATGTAGTCGCGCTTGGAGAGCAAGCGAAGGATTATGCAGCAAAGCTTGTGTTTGAGCTGCGGAAGGCAGGGGTAACGGCCGAGAAGGATTATCTTGACCGTAAAGTAAAAGCGCAGTTTAAGGCAGCTGACCGTGTGCAAGCGAAATATGTGGCTGTGCTTGGTGAAAATGAACTTGAGCGCAGCGTAATTAATATTAAAGATATGAGCACCGGCGAACAAGAGGAAGCCGCTCTCGATACATTTGTTTCATACGTAGCAGAAAAGGTGTTATAGGAGGAGAAAGAAATGTCTGAAAGAACGCATCATTGCGGAGAAGTAACATTACAAGATGTTGGTAAGCAAGTACAGCTAAAAGGTTGGGTACAAAAACGCAGAGACTTCGGTGATTTGATCTTTATCGATCTTCGTGACCGTACGGGGATTGTGCAAATTGTCTTTACGCCAGAAAGCTCAAAGGAAGCACTGCAATTAGCAGATGCGGTGCGTAACGAATATGTTTTGGATGTAAAAGGTCTTGTGGTAGAACGTGACCCAGAAACAATCAATCCTAACATAGCGACAGGTAAAATTGAAGTAAAGGTTACAGAGCTAAATGTATTAAATAGCGCAAAAACACCACCGTTTGCGATTTCTGATCAAGTAGATGTGGCGGAGGATGTACGTTTAAAATATCGTTATCTTGACCTGCGTCGCCCTGTTATGTTCGAGACGCTTAAAATGCGCCATCGAGTTACAACGACGATGCGTAATTTCTTAGACAAAGAGGGCTTCCTTGATGTAGAAACGCCAATTTTAACGAAAAGCACACCAGAGGGAGCTCGCGACTATTTAGTGCCGAGCCGTGTACATCCAGGTGAGTTTTACGCATTGCCGCAATCACCGCAAATCTTTAAGCAGCTTCTGATGGTAGGCGGCTTCGAGCGCTATTATCAAGTAGCGCGCTGTTTCCGTGACGAAGATTTGCGTGCGGATCGCCAGCCTGAGTTTACGCAAGTCGATATTGAAATGTCTTTCTTAACACAGGATGAGCTTCTTGGCATGATGGAGCAGATGATGACGCTTGTGATGCAAGAGGCGAAGGGACTTGATATTCAAACGCCATTCCCGCGCATGACCTATGACGAGGCGATGAATCGTTTTGGTTCAGACAAACCGGATACGCGCTTTGCTTTAGAGCTGACAGACCTATCAGAATTTGCAGCTAACTGCGGATTTAAAGTGTTCTCGAGTGCAGTACAAAGCGGAGGACAAGTAAAAGCGTTAAACGCAAAAGGAGCAGCAGATAAATATTCCCGTAAAGATATTGATGCGTTAACGGACTTTGTAAAAATTTACGGTGCAAAGGGTCTTGCATGGCTGAAGGTGGAAGAGAGCGGCTTGGTAGGACCAATTGCAAAATTCTTTAACGAAGAAGAAAGTGCAACAATGGTTCAACTGCTAGAAGGAGAAGTAGGCGACGTATTCTTCTTCGTAGGCGACAAGAAGAACATCGTAGCTGACAGCTTAGGAGCACTTCGCGTGAAGCTAGGAAAAGAGCTTGGTTTAATCGACGAAAGCAAATTTAACTTCCTTTGGGTGACAGATTGGCCGCTTCTTGAATTTGATGAGGAGGCAGGACGTTACTTTGCGGCGCATCATCCTTTTACAATGCCAGTACGTGAAGACCTTCCGCTTCTTGACAGCAACCCAGGTAAGGTACGTGCGCAGGCATATGACCTTGTGCTTAATGGTTATGAACTTGGCGGTGGTTCACTGCGTATTTACGAGCGTGATGTGCAAGAAAAAATGTTCCAAATGCTAGGGTTTACACAGGAAGAAGCACAGGAGCAATTCGGCTTCTTGCTTGAAGCATTTGACTACGGCACGCCTCCGCACGGCGGAATTGCGTTAGGACTAGACCGCTTAGTTATGCTGCTTGCAGGCCGCACAAATCTTCGTGATACGATTGCATTCCCGAAAACAGCAAGCGCAAGCTGCTTGTTAACAGATGCACCAGGCGAAGTTGCAACAGCACAGTTAAATGAGCTTCATTTACAGCTGAAGCTGAAGTAATAAGCTATGAGAAGAATCCTATGTGGGTATACTAGACTCACATAGGATTTTTTTGGGAAATATATAGCATTTTTCTATATAGCAATTGAATACATAAGAAATGACTTTTTCATTAGGAGTGTGTAATATGCTGCATCAATTTTCACGCAATGAGCTTGCCTTTGGAAAAGAAGGCTTAGAGATATTACGAAATACAACCGTTGCAGTCCTTGGTATTGGTGGTGTCGGCTCCTTTGCCGCAGAAGCGTTAGCACGTTCTGGTGTGGGACGTTTGATTTTAGTTGATAAAGACGTAGTAGATATCACGAATGTGAATCGTCAAATACATGCGCTCTTATCAACAGTGGGACAGCCAAAAGCTGATTTAATGAAAGCGCGTATTGCTGACATCAACCCAGAATGTGAGGTTCATGCACTGCGTATGTTTTATACTGATGAAACGTACGAGCAGTTTTTCTCATATGGTCTTGATTTTGTTATCGATGCATCTGACACGATTTCTTATAAGATTCATCTTATCAAACAATGCTTGCGCCGAAAAATTCCAATTATCTCAAGTATGGGAGCAGCAAACAAAATGGATCCAACGCGCTTCCAAATTGCCGATATTTCCAAAACACATACCGATCCAATTGCGAAGGTTGTGCGCACGAGACTTCGAAAAGAAGGTATTAAAAAGGGTGTGAAGGTTGTGTTCTCGGATGAAAGCCCGATTGTTATTCGGGAGGAGGTTCGTCAGGAAATTGTGCCGGATGATACAACGAAAATTCGCAAGGCGAAAATGCCGCCTTCCTCAAATGCGTTTGTACCGTCTGTCGCTGGTCTCATTACAGCAAGCTATGTCGTGCGCGAGAGGCTGAAGGGTGTAAAGCTAGATCGGGTAGGGCAGGAGTGAACTGCTCACCACCTCATCGCTAACGATCCTTTCCCACAAGGGGACTTCTGTTGGTCGAAGGTGGGGGCTGCTGTCGGAAAGTGATAAAGCAAGAGAAGAAAGGGCTAATCGAAAGGCGCTCATGTGGCTTCTCGGTTAGCCCTCTTTCTTTACAATGTAGGAAAGGATAAATTTCCAGCTAGAAGTGAACTCGGCGTAGTCGGAAATTTTAAGAATACAGTATAAGTAGGGCTAGCCAATCGGCGAGTTTTCTTTACAAGATAAGAAAGTATAACTGTTCAGGGCGATGTCTAGCTCCCAAGGCCCAAAATGGCAGATTCTGGCCCACCCCTACGCTGCCATAAAAGGCGGGCCTTGTCCGCTTTCTTATTTTGATACAATATCAAGATTTCCGTTTTTATCCATCTTAAAAATAGGTGCCATCCGATCTTCAGGCTCATCAAATAGAACAAGTTTACGGGCCCGATCCATAATGCGGACGAGTGTTTGATAATCTTCCTGCACCGCATCCTGTTGTTGCGTTAGCTTTTGTAATCGTTTCTCTAATGCTTCATTTTGCTGCTTTAGCTCTTCATTTTGTCTTCGTAATAGTTGATTTTCAGCTTCTAGATTTGCGGTATCAGCAGTCTGCTGCTGATAGCTTCGTAAATACGCAATCACATCGTCCATCGATAGAGACGTTTGCTTTATCGGCAGTAACTCCTCCGAAAACTCTGCGTCAATGACTAACTGGGGTGAACGTGCCGGCTTCGCTGCAACTGCGCTTTGCGATTGATTCGCCAGTGCCCGTTTCATTTCCTTGCGCTGCCGTTTTGCGATTTGCACCGCTTCCTCATAGTTTTGCCGGACCTCTGCGTTCCAGCGAAAGCCGCAGGCGGCTGAGGTACGGTCTAACTTATCTCCTACTTCATCAAATGCTTTGAGCTGTGTGCTGCCTTCCCGAATATGCCGAAGCACGGTTTCGGCAAGCAGTAAATCATCTTCTGTTGTCCATGCATCTTGACGCGTTTTCATAGCAAAACCTCCACATAACGGGTGTTTTTTTGCTTATGTTTCCCGTACTCTTATAGTTTATACACAGTTTAGAAGAATTTAAGTTATTTATAACTATTTTACACTGTAAAAACGTATAAATTTCCAGCTAGAAGAGAAGCCGACGTAGCCGGAAATGTTAGGAATACAGTGCAACTAACTACGCCTCTGTCTTCGCCCAAAGGCAGGGCTCACCAATCGATGAGCTTTCTTTCGAGACTTCTATGCATCAGTTTGGAATCACATTTACTTTGTTTTTGATATTAGGAAGTACATTAGAACATGGATAGATTTTCAACTTCTATTTTTTGATAAAATTGGCACGTGTGTAAAATTCTAATAATAGTTACATGCTAGAGGAGGAAAACATATGCCATTTGTACACACGGCTATAGAATTGACAGTTGGTTATATTAGCTTATTTATTGTGACGAAGTTATTAGGAAAGATGACCATTACACAAATCACGTTATTTGACTTTATTTCTGCTCTTGTACTAGGCGACCTTGTCGGAAATGCTCTCTATAATGAACATATTAAAATAAAAGAAATTATATTCACCGTCTTTTTTTGGGGATTTTTAGTATACATCGTTCAATTTATCACACAAAAGAGCTTCCGATTGCGAACATTGCTAGAGGGAAGACCTTCTATTGTCATTCATGAAGGTAAGATTTGCTACAATGAGTTAAAAAAGAATCGTTTAGATTTAAGTCAGCTCCAGCACATGCTGCGTGCAAAAGATTCTTTTTCTGTTAGCGAGGTGGAGTATGCCATTTTAGAGACAGATGGCTCACTAAGCATTTTGAAGAAATCGGATTATGCTGCTCCAACAAAATCTGATCATAACATGCCCAATCAGCCGCCCAACCTTCCTGTTACTCTCATTAGTGATGGGCGATTAATCAGGGAGAACCTACAGCGCAGCGGCATGAATGAAACATGGCTGCAACAAGAGCTTGATAAACAAGGGATTCGGAAGTATTCAGAAGTGTTATTGGCAGAATGGAAGAAAAAGAAATCTACATTGTATGTTCAAAAATATTAATGTATTGCAACTATGGTTTTGTTTATGAGATATCTCTATTCTCCCTTTCAAAGTATAGGCATGTAAAGCACAGTGGATTTGATGTCCGCTCTGTTAAACAATGTATTGATTACATTCTCGCTTCAAATACGGCGGATGCAATAATACATCCCGCGAATAGGAGGAACAAGAGGGCTTTGTCATTCTTGTTTTCTTATCAGTGAGTGATTATGTTACTGAACATGAATAAAAAACACCTTGAGATTTTCAAGGTGTTTTTTAAGTTAAACCAAATAGCATTTTTGTGATGAAATACGTTCTTTATTCTGCGGTAACAGTCTTCACGTCATATAGTAGCTCCTTCGGCCACTCCCAGTCACTAATTGCTACCGCATCTGTCACATGATGGACCTTACTAGCGCCAATAATAGCAGAAGTTACTCTTGGTTGATTTAGTACCCATGAAAGGGAGAATTGAGATAAACTTACTTTATTCTGTTCAGCTAATATGCGATAATGGTCTACCAAATGAAAATTCTGATCTGTAAAATAATTTTCAAGCAACTTTTCTCCGCGTGCTGCGCGACTCTCAGGAGGGACATCTTTCGGACTCTTATATTTTCCTGACAGCATTCCTCTTGCCAGCGGACTATATACTATAACACCCACACCTTCAGACTCACAGAATGGTAATAATTCTTGTTCAATCTCTCTAGAGAGTAAGTTATATTGAGGTTGAACAGAAATAAATTTTTCAAGATTCATCTTCTCGCTAATTGCGTGAGATTTTGCAATTTGCCAAGCTGCGTAGTTGGAACACCCGATATAACGCACTTTCCCTTGACGTACAAGGTCATCCAGTGTACGCAATGTTTCTTCTAATGGAGTATGGGGATCAAAGGTGTGTACTTGATAGAGATCGATATAATCTGTTTGTAATCGGCACAATTGATTCTCAATTTCCTGCATGATATGAATCCGCGAAAGCCCTCGTTCATTTCTTTTCGGTCCTACCGGCAGTCCAACCTTAGTGGCTAATACTACTTTATCTCTCTTTCCTTTAAGTGCTCGTCCAAGAATTTCTTCGGATTCTCCTGTCCCATATTTAAATTCTTGATCCTGGCCCTTCCCATAAAAGTTTGCTGTATCAATAAAATTGATTCCATAATCAAGTGCAGTATCTAGAATAGAAATAGATGCTTCTTCGTTGATCCATCTTCCAAACGCCATTGTCCCTAAACATAAAGAAGAGACCTCTAAGCCGGTTCCTCCTAGTTTTTCATCAGATTTTTCGTGCAGGATACCCCGACTTCAAGGAATGTGAAGGGCGTAGCCCCATGAGTAAGTCGGGGAGGAATGCACGATTTTGCGTAGCGAAACACACATCTCATTTTGGTATTTTTTGTATTTTTTGTATATTATTCACTAATCCTATGATATAATGTTTTTAGTGAAGGAGGTGATTAAAATATGAAGCTCACTATTACAGCTAAAATAAAAATGACTCCTACAACAGCACAAGTCGAATTATTAGAAGAAACACTTCTTGCCTATCGTAAAGGTTGTAATTTTGTTTCTCGTATTGTATTTGAAAGCAAAAATCTAGTGCAAGCATCTTTACACAGGGTAACGTACGATGTGCTTAGGTCTTCTTATTATTTGCGTTCCCAGATGGCACAATCTGTCATGAAAACAGTCATTGCGAGGTATAAAACAAATCAGAGCAATGGACATGATTGGTCTATGGTACAGTTTAAAAAACCAGAATACGATCTTGTGTGGAATCGTGATTACTCACTTACACAACAGGTATTTTCCATTAATACACTGCAAGGTCGTGTGAAAGTTCCTTTTGAAACAAAGGGAATGGAGCAATATTTTGATGGCTCTTGGTCCTTTGGGACTGCCAAGTTAGTGTACAAGTATAAGAAGTGGTTTTTGCATATCCCTATGACAAAGGAGGTGCAAGAAGCAGCTGATTATGGAATGAAGCAAGTAGTAGGAATTGATTTTGGTATGAATTTCGTTGCCACTTCTTATGACTCACAAGGCCATACATCCTTTTTTAATGGGAGGACAATGAAACACAAACGTGCAAGATACAAAGCAATTCGCAAACAGTTACAGCGTAAACAAACTCCATCTGCTCGTAAGCGATTGAAAGAGATTGGAAGCAGAGAAAACCGTTGGATGACCGATGTAAACCATTGTGTCAGTAAGGCACTCGTTTCTAAATATGGAGCAAATACGCTATTTGTAATTGAAGATTTAACAGGGATTCGGAGCACAACTGAACGAGTAAGAGCCAAAGGCCGTTATGTTTCTGTTTCTTGGGCGTTCTTTCAATTACGGCAAATGCTAGAGTATAAGGCATCCATGAAACAGGCAAAGGTGATTGCCGTAGATCCTGCTTATACATCTCAAACATGCCCTAAATGCGGACATACAGAAAAAGCAAATCGAAACAAAAAGAACCACATCTTTTGTTGTAAAACATGCCGCTATACGTCAAACGACGACCGTATTGGAGCCATGAATCTTCAACGAAAAGGAATTGAGTACATCGTTGAAGTAACAAAGGAAGCATGACTTCCCTTGTTGGGTAGCTGTCAACCTGCCCTGATGTAAACACCAATCGAAGGAAGGAGATTCGCAAGAATCGTTTGCACTTCTGGGTAGTTGCAAGCCCCCACCTCAAGGAGCGTAAGCGAGTAGGTGGTGGGTCAGTTGACAACGCATATGTATCACCTCAGACTTGATATTCTTCACTAGAAGCTTTAAACATTCTATCCCAGTAAGCATGAGTATAAATGATGTAATGTAAAAAAGAAGGTATCCAGAATGATGTGTAACAGTACCAATTTTGATAACTACAATATTTACTCTCTAAAGAAAACTCGCCGATTGGCGAGCCCTGCCCTTGGGCGAAGACAGAGGCGTAGTTGCACTTATACTTTATACCTAAAATTTCTCGCTACGTCGAATGGTCTTCCAGCTAGAAATTTATACTTGCTTAAAGTGTAAATACAATCTCCTTGGCTGGTAACCAAGGAGATGATTTTTTGGGAAAGATAACAGTTGTACTAGTTGTGTAATACCTATGATTCAAATAGGCGTTTAATGAACTAGGCTGAACAATGCTTTAATATGTGATAAGTAACGAACGTTACTAGCTTCCTTCATTAGAGTTGCTGGCAGACCTTTAAGCTGAGTGGAGTTTGCTCCAATTGTTGCAACAGCATCCTTGCGGCCTAAGCTTGCAAGTGTTCCTGAGTTGACTGGACTAAACTCTTTAAATGTTTTGTTTTCTAAGTATGCGAATACATTATATCCGATTAGCTCTCCCATTTGCCAAGCAATTTGGGCTGTAGGCGGGTATGGACGGCCGTCCGGAGCGAAAAGAACAGCAGAGTCACCTGCAATAAACACATTCGGATGGGAGATAGATTGCAGGTAATTGTTAACAGTTGCCCGTCCGCGATTGACCTCAAGGCCAGATTCACCTACAAGAGGGTTGCCTTGTACGCCGCCTGTCCAAACGAAAGTATTCGTGATAATCTTCTGACCATCTTTTAAATCAACGACATTACCTGCAACATTGGTTACAGGAAGACCTAATAGGAATTGAACACCGCGTGCTTCTAAGCTAGTCTGTGCACGTTCAATGAGTGTGTCCGGTAGAACAGGAAGAATCTTTGGACCTGCTTCGACAAGCAATAGTTTGATTTCCTTTGGGTCTACTCCATAGCCTTTTGTAAGCTTAGGAAGCTTATCAGCAATTTCCCCGACAAGTTCAACACCGGTTAATCCGCCGCCGCCGATTAAAATGGTAGCATCGGCTTCATTTTTGGTATTTGCGTATTCACGAATGCGATCTTCAATGTGTTGATAGATTTTGTTAGCATCCTCTACAGATTTCAATACTAGGCTATGCTCTTCCAGCCCTGGAATACCAAAATAAGCAGTTTTGCTTCCCAACCCAACAACAAGAGCATCGTATGTTAAAGTGGAACCGTCTGAAAGCTTGACTTCTTTTTTGTCTACTGAAAAAGAATCAACCTTTGCAATTTTAAGATTAATATCCTTTCCTTCGAAAAGCTTCTCTAGTGAGATAGACACGGCTGGTTCAGCAATGCTTCCTGCTGCCAATCTGTGCAGCTCCGTGATAATTTGATGTGTTGGATACTGGTTTACTACAGTAACGTGTGCGTCAGCCTTGCTTACGTATTCGCGAATATTTAAAGCGGCTAGGAGTCCGCCATAACCGGCGCCCAAGATAACAATATGTTTTGACATAATTTATTCCCCGTCCTTACTGAATTGAAGTGCAAAAAAACTATTGGTTACTATTTTGTTCCACTTTAAGAAAGTATAAATTTCTAGCTGAAGGGCAATTCGACGTAGTTAGAAATTTTAGGAACAAAGTATAAGTGCAACTACGCCGCTGTCTTCGCCCAAAGGCAGGGCTCGCCAGTCGGCGAGTTTTCTTTACTTACTAACTTGAAGATAGGCGTTTACGAAACGGAAAAGCTTTTGTACTTGCGGATCTTTTAACATCTTTAGAATGCCAAACACACCGATTACTTCATTGCTTTCTTCAGCGCGATCTTTCGCTTCAATGGCAGCAGCTGCAATGCTTTTTACAGAATGTGTTAAAGGATTCATGATTTCCTGAATCGCCCCAACAGTATCACTCTTTAATACTTCATCAGTGGCAACTGATTGGGCAAACCCATAAGACTTAGTCAATATCCCTACAAGTTCAGTCAATTTTGGCAATTGCTCTACTAAGATAGTGAGTGATTGCTGAACCTCTGGTTTTAGTAATTGATCTAGCACATCAAGTTGTTCCAGGTCAGCAAATAAGTTGGGTGATGCTTGTTCTGCTTTTGTTTGAGTCATTGTTCCTAACATATCCAATTCTCCTTTTGAAAAAATCGCTTACATTCATGGGTGAGATAAAACCTACTCCTTATAAAACTCCAAAGAACTCAAGAGTTTGAGACAAACTTTGGTCTGTTAGAAAATTTACAAGTGTACAAAATCAACCTTAAAACAAGTCATTTTTAGATTTTAGTTAAAAGGCTCTTAATGTTGTTGTATTAACTACTTGTATACTAAGATAACTTGTAAATTTAGTATATCATTCATCTTTAAAATAAATCTACTCTTAAATTTATCGATATCCTTGAATTTTCAATACAGTTCCTTATTATTTTTCTTAAGAGTTAGATTAGAAAAATTTCAAATATCTGACCTTATAAATTCTAAGTAAAGTGCTTCCTGCTGTTTATTTATTTGTTTGTTAGTCAGTTAGCCATAAAATTTGACTATATGTAAGTAATGTGACTAAATTAATATAGTAAATTTATCCATAACCTACCTTTATAAAATGATCTGAGGAGGAAGATTTAATGATTATCATTCATGCATTTATTAATGTGAAATCTGAACAGCGCAAGGAGTTTCTTGAATTAGCTAAACAGGTTACAGCACCATCTCAAGCCGAAGAGGGGAATATTAGCTACTATTGCTATGAAGACCCTGAACAAAATGGAAATTTTGTGTTTGTAGAGAAATGGAAAGATCAAACAGCTATTAAGCAGCACGAAGAAACGTCTCATTTCAAGAAGTTTTTTGTAGGTATCGAGGGTCTTTTACGGGAACCAGCACGTGTAGAATTATATGAGGTGTCAGAGAAGCATTAAATCATAAGGTTAGAGAATTATATGTATCCTGCATTTAAAATATATGAGACAACCCCCTATCTAAATTTTTATTTTGAATAGAGGATTGTCGATAGTTTGAGACTTCAAATCAGAAGTCTCTTTGTTTATGTGCTGCTTATTTCGCAGCTTTTGCAGCTTCCAGTGCAGCTTCGTAGTTTGGATGATTTGTTACCTCATCTACATATTCTGCATATGTTACTTGGTTTTCACTGTTGATTACGAATACAGCACGAGCTAATAAACGCAATTCTTCAATCGCAACGCCGTATGCTTGGCCGAAGGAAAGATCACGGTGGTCAGAAAGCGTTACCGCATTCTCAAGACCTTCTGTCGCACAATAACGATTTTGGGCAAATGGAAGATCCACGCTAATCGTCAATACCTTCACATTCTCAAGACCTGCAGCTTCTTCATTGAATTTACGTGTTTGTGCAGCGCATACGCCTGTATCTACAGAAGGTACTACACTAATTAATTTCACTGCACCTTTATAAGTATCTAATGTTACAGGAGATAAATCATTCGCTAACACTGTAAAATTCGGTGCTTGCTCTCCTACCTTTACTTCGTTACCAAGTAATGTAACAGAATCCCCTAAAAATGTAACGTTTGCCATTACAACTCCTCCTTATTTTTACAAGAAATTACGTACAGTGCCAATAATAGAGAGAACAAAAACAGAATGCAACAAAAATATTTTTATCTTTCTACAGCCGATAACAATATTTTTTCCTTTGTACGATCTCTTCTAACAGTCCGAAAACAGGATTGTTTTTGTTTCTATGATGTAGAATAACTAAGGTTTCACTGTAATATCGCATTTGGATGGCATAAGCTCTTCTCCGTGATCATCCAAAAGAGAGAGCAACATCTTGAGGGGCAAGAATTGAGTTTTTTACAATTAAGAAATTGATTTCGATAAAAACTAAGTTGACAAATGCTAGATCGGTGCTATACTAAACTCATAAGGCAACTTAGTAGACAAGTAAACAACATAACAATACTAAGAAGTCTTTAACTAAAATATAAAACGGCAAGTCATAATTTAATGAGGTGACTGATATGAAAGCTACTAATATTGAAGAGTTAAAGCAAAAAGCAATTGAGCTTAGAAAGACAGCGCTTACAATGATTCACAAGGCACAATCTGGACATCCGGGAGGTTCTCTATCCGCAGCTGATGTAATGGCAGCACTTTACTTTGGAGAAATGAATATTGATCCTAATAATCCTAAATGGGAAGACCGTGACCGATTTGTTTTATCAAAAGGACATGTTTGTCCGATCCAATATGCAGCATTAGCGTTACGAGGGTATGTACCGTATGAAACGATTTACACATTAAGACAGTATGGATCTCCATTCCAAGGACATCCTGATATGAAAAAATGTCCTGGTATTGATATTTCTACAGGATCTTTAGGACAAGGACTTTCTTGCGCAGTTGGAATGGCCTTAGCAGGCAAAAGGGATGAAAAAGAATATCGAGTGTTTGCTATGGTAGGAGACGGCGAATGTCAAGAAGGTCAAATCTGGGAAGCGGCGCAAAGTGCAGTGAAATATCAATTAGACAATTTAGTTGTCTTTGTTGACGATAATGGCTTACAGATTGATGGTACAACGGAAGAAATTATGCCAAATCTAGATCTAGAAAAGAAATTTGCGGCATTTGGCTTTGAAACGAAACGAATTGATGGGCACTCTATGGAAGAGATTGTTGCAACATTAGACGATGTGAGAGAAGCAAAGAACGGAAAGCCGAAGTGTATCGTATGTAATACGGTAAAAGGCAAGGGAGTATCTTTCATGGAAGACGTAGTCAACTGGCACGGTGTTGCTCCAAATGATAAGGAGTATGCTCAGGCACTAGAAGAAGTATCCGGGGGGTTAAAATAATGAGCGTAACGGCAAACAAAGTTGTAATGAAAAAAGCTACGAGAGAAGCCTTTGGTGATGAAATTGTCGAATTGGGCAAAAAGAATAAAAATATTTATGTAGTGGATATTGATATCGGTAAGTCATGTAAGACTACAGCATTTTCACAACAATTGCCGAATCAGCATGTGAATGTTGGGATAGCGGAACAAAATGGTGCTGGCTTAGCTGCAGGACTTGCAACAACGGGTAAGATCCCTTTTGTAAGCACTTACGCAGTATTTGGTTCATTGCGAATGGCGGAACAAATTCGACAAGAAATTTGTTATCCGAACCTAAACGTAAAGATTGCTTGTTCTCATGGCGGGCTTACACCAGCGAATGACGGGGGAAGCCATCAAAGTATCGAGGATATGGGAGTATTAAGAACGATTCCAAATATGACTGTTATTATGGGTGCTGACTATCATTCTACTAGAAAATTAGTAGCACAAGCAGCAGAAATCTATGGACCAGTATACCTTCGTTTTACTCGTGATACAGTTCCATTTATCTATGATGAAAATGAAGAATTTACAATCGGAAAAGCAAAACAGGTTCAAGACGGAACAGATATCGCGATTATTGCAAATGGCGATACGGTATATCTTGCTTTAGAAGCAGCCAAGCAATTAGAACAAGAAGGAATTTCTGTAAAGCTATTAGATATGCATACGATTAAACCGCTAGATCGAGACGCTGTGGTTGAATGTTTAAACATTGGCAAAATCATTACGGTTGAAGACCACAATATTTTAAATGGTTTGGGAAGTGCAGTCTGTGAAGTAGTAGCAGAAGAAGGCAAAGGGCTTGTAAGAAGAATCGGGGTGCAAGATAAGTTTGGAGAATCTGCGCCATATGAAAAATTGTTAGAGATGAATGGAATTACGATTGAAAACATAGTTAAAACAGCGAAAGAAATGCTGAAATAAAAAGAGCAAAGGGAGAGAATAGAATATGTTTAGATTAGATAATAAAGTAGCAATTGTTACTGGCAGTGGTTCTAAAAGGGGGATTGGACGCACAATCGCGTTAACACTTGCAAAACAGGGAGCGGCAGTTGTTGTAGCTGATTTGAATATGGATGGCATTCAGGATACAGTGAATGCGATTACTGAAGCTGGTGGAAAAGCTTTAGGCGTAGAATTAAACGTAACGAGCAAAGAATCAAATGAGGCTATGGTTGAAAAAATTCTTCAGGAATATGGAAGAATTGATATCCTTGTCAATAATGCAGGGATTTCACAAAAAGTAACTGTTGAAGATATGACGCTTGAAGACATTACAAGAGTATTTAATGTAAATATGTTTGGGTTATTCCTATGCACGCAAGCTGTATTGGAAACAATGAAAAAACAAAAGTATGGCAGAATCATTAGTCTTTCTTCCGTTTCAGCGAAACGAGGAGGAGGCGTATTTGGAGGACCGCATTATTCTGCTTCAAAGGCTGCTGTATTGGGCTTCTCTAAAAACCTTGCTCGTGAGGTTGCACTTGATGGAATCACGGTAAACTGTATAGCGCCAGGACTTGTGAATACAGATATTTGGAAATCCCTTCCTGAAGAGCAGGCGAAGAACGTGATTGCAGGAATCCCTATGGGAAGACCAGGAGAAACAGAAGAAATTGCCTCGGCGATTGCATTCTTGGCTTCAGAAGAAGCATCTTATATTACAGGTGAAGAAATCGATATTAACGGTGGTTCACACATGGACTGATTTATATTGCATCTTAATATACAGGCATCCCGATTCGGTATGCCTGTATATTATTATTAAAGGGATAATGGATAAATAGAGATTTTTGTTGCCGTCTTCCCACTAAACAATGCTTCTTTTAAAGCCTTACACTTACTGTTTTTTTATGTAAATTTTTATCTTTAATTACTTGAAACATTATAAACAATATGGGGAGAAGTGATTACTATTATTAGTTTTAGCCCAGTATCTAGTAAAAAGTTGCATATACAAATATATAATCAAATTCTTTCGCAAATTCAATCGGGTTCATTTCAAGTAGGTGATAAGCTGCCAGCTGAAAGAGAATTATGCGAGCAGTTTGGTGTAAGCCGTGCGCCTATTCGCCAAGCCCTTAGCGCATTAGAATTAAATGGCATGATTTATTCCCGTCAAGGAGAAGGGGTTTTTGTGAGGAGCAATCAGATTGCATCCGATACATCCCAAGCGGCCATCTTTTTTGATTCAATATCCCCAGAGGATATCGTAGAGGTAAGGATGAATATAGAGCCTGTTATTGTAAGATTTGCCGCCCAAAGAGCTACAGATGAAGATATAGAGGATCTTCGTGCAACCATCAAACAGATGGAGGAAGAAACAAAGGCTGGTGTATATGTGCCAGAAACAGATGAGAAATTGCACTGCGGCATTGCGAGGGCTTCCCGCAATGATCTATTTATTAACATCATGGCGGCTATTAGTAATGCAATGAAACAACAGGAAATGTGGACATTTATTCGGGATCGCACCGTAACTCGACCAGATTATAGAGATGTTAACTTCAAGGAGCATCAATTACTCATTCAAGCCATTGCAAATCACGATGAACAAGAAGCAGTCGAAATCATGACGAATCATATGCAAAACTTATATGATCGGTATTGGAGAGATTAAATTATGAGGTGTTTTTTTCTCAAATATAACGTCTCTTATGATATCGGCCTTTTAAATCCTTTTTATATTATTTTTACACACGCTAAATAAGTGGCCCGCTAGTCTCTCACGAGTGATTGGATTAGGGGGCCCTATTCCGCTTTCTAAGGGTGCTATAAACTTTTTATCACTGTAAGAAAGTATAAATTTCTAGCTGGAAGACCATTCGACGTAGCGAGAAATTTTAGGAATACAGTATAGAGGTATCTTTCTGTAATCTCTTTAAAGAATGCTGTTAAACGGTCTCTAGTTATAAGTTTAATAGAAGAAGGTACAAGTATACAGTGTAAGTGCAAACACGCCTCTATCTTCGTCTAACGGCTTACCAGTCGGTGAATTTCCGATACTAAGCTGTGACAGCAGTTTAAGAATCAAGAGTTTTCGATAAGATTTAGAATAATTCTATAATCGTGTTGACAAACAAAACTAGCAAAGATATACTTAAATTGTAAGGTAACTTAGTATACAAGTTAACAAGAATACAAAAATAAAGGGAGGGTAAATAGAAAGATTGTAGGAGTTCAAAAAGAGGTGGCTATGACAATGAAAGTCATTAAGGATCTTATTGGTAGAACTCATCTTTTATTTAACCGAAATACTTAGAATTTTTTGTAAGCGTTTAATGTAAGCGTTTAACGAAAGAAGTTACCTTCAACCTTAATGAAATAAAGGCTTGGAAAAAGAAAGGCATGCTAGTGCATAAGGAGGAGTTATTTTGAATCAACTCGCGTTAGAACGTTCCACAACGAGAAAAGTTACGTTACGATTAATTCCGTTTTTATTTCTATGTTTTGTAATCGCTATACTAGATAGGGTAAATATTGGCTTTGCAGCTCTGCAAATGAACGAAGATTTGGGTTTCTCTAATGCCGTTTTTGGGTTTGGAGCAGGGATCTTCTTCCTTGGCTACTTCCTGTTAGAAGTACCTGGAAGTGCTATGATGACGAAAATTGGTGCAAGAAAATGGATTAGTAGAATCATGGTTACATGGGCTCTTATTGCTGTTGCAATGGCCTTCGTAAAAACCCCTATGCAATTTTATACAGCGCGATTTTTGTTAGGGGTTGCCGAAGCTAGTTTTTACCCATGTATGGTCGCTTATTTAAGCGGTTTTTATCAAACGAAACATCATGCGAAAGCGATTGCAGGATTTATGTTAGCGATACCAGGTGCGAATGCATTAGGTGCTCCACTCTCCACTTTCTTGCTAAGTGTTCACTGGTTGGGTATGGAAGGTTGGCAATGGTTGTTTGTTTTGGAAGCGATTCCATCCCTTATCTTGGGCGTTGTATGTTATTTTTATCTTGATGACACGATTGAAGCTGTAAAATGGTTGAACAAGGATGAGAAACAATGGTTAATTGATGTTACAACAAAAGAAGCCCTTGAAAAACAACAAGTAAAACACTATACATTTGCGCAGGCTTTAAAGGATCGTGATGTTCTCATACTATCTGCAGGATATTTCTGCTGGATGGTAGGGTATTACGGAATTAACATGTTTTTACCAACCATTTCGAAAGGCTTATCTGAGACAACAGGTCTTAGTATGCAAAGCATGGGCTGGATTTTAGGACTTATGTATATGTGCGCGATGGTGGCAATGTTTCTAGTTGGGAACCATTCCGACAAGAAGAATGAAAGACGCTGGCATGTGGCGGTATGTTTAACAGTAAGTGCGATTGCTATGATGATTAGCAGCTATGTGGCAAGTACAAGCATTGTATTATCGTTTGTATTTCTAACTATCGCTTTATGCGGAGCATTTGGTGCATACTCTCCATTTTGGGCAATTCCGCCTTCTTTCTTAACAGGAGCTGCCGCTGGCGGTGCGATTGCACTCATTAACAGTATTGGAAATCTTGGGGGATTCTTTGGACCATACATTGTAGGGTACATTAAGGATATAACAGGATCCTTTACGACTAGTATGATTTTCATGGGAAGCAGCATGATCTTAGGTTCTTTCATTATTCTTGTCTTAGTCAAACAATCAGGAAAGGCCCTAAGTCAGGATAGCGAAAAAAAACTAGAAAAATCTAGCTAATCCAAAAAGTAATCTTAAATAAGATTCCAGTGGCTACGTTTATCTAGCTGCTGGAATTTCCTTATCAACCATTAAAACCTTTAATGGTTTTGGTGCAAATATGATTTCTTAGCGATATAGAGACTCCAATGACACTATTCCAATTCATGTATGTATTAATTCGATCTCGCTTTGGATAGCTTTATCCCTTGTTCAGCATATGAATCGCTTCGTATAGAAACACAGCTCATAATAGAGATCCAGCTAGCTACTAAAATATATTAGTAGACAAGTTGATAAGCTTGTCAAAAATATTAAAAGAGTTCATTGATCAGTTTGACATAATATATTTAGCTGAATAGCAGTGACTATCGATTTTCTAGGACAGAGAATTGTGCTGGGAGGAAAGAATAATGACAAGAAAAATTGGATTTATAGGATTAGGTATTATGGGAAGACCGATGGCTTTAAATCTTATTAAGGCTGGATATACGCTTTTGGTAAATGATTTGGATCAACAAGCAGTGAGAATTTTAGTGGAAGCTGGTGCAACTGCAAAACATACGGCGAAGGAAGTAGCTGAAAATTGTGAGATGATTATCACAATGCTTCCTGCATCAACACATGTACAACAAGTTGTTCTAGGTGAAAAGGGAGTTTTAGCAGGTGCGAAAAAGGGATCAATCATTGTCGATATGAGCTCTATCACAGCTACTGTCTCAAAGCAACTTGCAGAAGAGGCAGCCAAAAAAGATGTTGATTTTTTAGATGCCCCTGTTAGTGGTGGGGAAATTGGAGCAATTAACAGTTCATTAGCGATTATGGTTGGCGGTAAGAAAGAAGTATTTGAAAAAGTTAGTCCTATTCTATACGTGTTAGGGCAACATGTTACATTAGTTGGAGACGTTGGCTGTGGAGTTACAGCTAAATTAGCAAACCAGATTATTGTGAATCTTAATATCGCTGCAATGTCCGAAGCTCTTATTTTGGCTGCAAAAGCTGGAATTGATATTGAGAAAATGTTTCAAGCGATAAGAGGAGGATTTGCTGGAAGTGCTGTACTTGAAGAGAAGCTTCCTAAGATTATGAATAGAAACTTTGTCCCTGGTGGTACGATAGCCATCAATATGAAGGATATTACAAATGTAATGAATACAGCACATGAAATTGATGTTCCACTTCCATTAACAAGTCAGCTTTTAGAAATATTTCATGCACTTAAGGCAGATGGCAAATTACAGGACGACCATGGAGGCATTATCCAATACTATGAAAAAATAGCTAACATAGAAGTTAAGCCTTCCCAAGTCCCTGTAAATAATTAATAAAAACAAGATAGTATTTTGTTGCCACACATTCTGAAATTTGAAAGAATACATATATTCTTATATAAAAAAATTCCCCATCTAAAATGGAGGCCACTGAAAAAGTGTGTGATTTCGGTAAATAAAGAAACTTTTATCAATATACAGAAAATAAAAACAAGCTAATCCTCTACATATAGTAGGTGGTCAGCTTGTTTTTCTCTTTAAGTGGACTTTTTCAGTGCCCTCTCTAAAATGAAGGGGAATTTTTTTCTTTTTCACACTGTAGGAAAGGATAAATTTCCAGATAGAAGTCCTTCAACATAGTCGGAGATTTTAGGGATACAGTTATTGACAAACAATACTAGTAAAGTTATACTCACATTTAAAGTATACTTAGTATACAAGATGTAAGGTGTACAATGGCAGGAAGAGGATTGATAGAACACTTGTAATTATTAAAAATGGATAACATAAGAGGGAAATGTATTGAGGGCTTAATTAACATGAATTTTTCATATTACAGAATGAAAGTATTTTTGAAAGCGCTTCATATAAGGGTTTACCTTTAAGCTCGAGAAAATGAAGCTTTGAAAAAGGACAGCCATGGAAACGCATAAGGGGGAAGTATTTTGGATCAACTTGCATTAGAACGTTCCACAACGAGAAAAGTTACGTTACGATTAATTCCGTTTTTATTTTTATGTTTTATAATTGCCATACTAGATCGGGTGAATATTGGATTTGCTGCTCTGCAAATGAACGAAGACCTAGGTTTCTCTAATGCTGTTTTTGGACTTGGGGCAGGGATCTTCTTCTTAGGTTATTTCCTGTTAGAAGTACCTGGAAGTGCTATGATGATAAAAGTTGGCGCAAGAAAATGGATTAGTAGAATCATGGTTACATGGGCTCTCCTTGCTGTGGGCATGGCTTTCGTACAAACCCCCCTGCAATTTTATACAGCGCGATTTCTGTTAGGGGTTGCGGAAGCGAGTTTCTATCCGTGTATGGTATTTTACTTAAGTGGTTTTTATCAAACAAAACATCATGCGAAAGCAATCGCAGGATTCATGCTGGCAATACCAGGTGCGAATGCGTTAGGTGCTCCCCTCTCTACTTTTTTACTCGGTATCGATTGGTTCGATATAGCTGGCTGGCAATGGCTGTTTATTCTAGAATCGATTCCGGCGATGATCTTAGGGATCATCTGTTTTTTCTATCTTGATGACAAGATTGAAGATGTAGAATGGTTGAACAAAGATGAGAAACAATGGTTAATTGATGTGATAACAAAAGAAAACCTTGAAAAACAGCAAGTAAAACACTACACGTTCGCTCAGGCTTTAAAGGATCGTGATGTGCTCATCTTATCTGCAGGATACTTCTGCTGGATGGTTGGTTATTACGGAATCAACATGTTTTTACCAACGATTTCGCAAGGCTTATCCGAGAAAACAGGTCTTAGTATGCAAAACATGGGCTGGATTTTAGGGCTTATGTACGTGTGCGCGATGGTAGCAATGATTCTAGTTGGAAATCATTCCGACAAGAAGAACGAAAGACGCTGGCATGTCGCGGTATGTTTAACAGTAAGTGCGATTGCCATGATGATTAGCAGCTATGTGGCAAGTACAAGCATTGTATTATCATTTGTATTTCTAACGATTGCTTTATGCGGAGCATTTGGGGCATACTCTCCGTTTTGGGCAATTCCGCCTTCTTTCTTAACGGGAGCCGCTGCTGGCGGTGCAATTGCACTCATTAATAGTGTCGGAAATCTTGGCGGATTCTTCGGACCGTATGTTGTCGGATATATTAAGGATGCGACAGGATCGTTTACGATTAGTATGGTTTTCATGGGAATTAGCATGATTATAGGCGCCTGTATCATTCTTTTCTTGGTAAAACAGTCAGGAAAGGCTCTAAATCGGAATACCCAAGAAGAACTACAGAAAACTAATTAAGAAAGACGATTATTTCTGTTCAACACTGCTAGATTCCTTCAGCCTCTTAGATTGATTGCCCTTTTAAATAAATTTCTATATAATTATTTACATCTAATTACGTAAAGCATAACGAATACAATATAGGGAGAAGTGATTGTCATTAGCTTTAATCCAGTATCTAGTAAGAAATTATATATGCAAATTTATAATCAAATTCTTTCGCAAATCCAATCGGGTGCATTTCAAATAGGGGATAAGCTGCCAGCTGAAAGAGAGCTATGCGAACAGTTTGGTGTAAGCCGCGCCCCTATTCGCCAGGCTCTTAGCGCATTAGAATTGAATGGTATTATTTACTCTCGTCAGGGTGAGGGTGTTTATGTGAAAAGCAATCAGCTCGCATCCGATCAGTCCCAAGCAGCCATCTTTTTTGATTCTATATCTCCAGAGGATATTGTAGAAGTAAGGATGGATATAGAGCCTATTATTGTAAAATTTGCAGCGCAAAGAGCTACAGATGAAGATATAGAGGAGCTTCGTGCCACCATCAAACAGATGGAGGAAGAAACGAAGGCCGGTGTATATGTGCCAGAAACAGATGAAAAATTGCACTGCGGCATTGCGAAGGCTTCCCACAATGATCTCTTTATTAACATCATGGCGGCTATTAGTAATGCAATGAAGCAACAGGAAATGTGGAAGTTTATTCGGGATCGCACCGTAACTCGACCAGATTATCGAGATGTGAATTTCAAGGAACATCAATTAATAATTGAAGCGATTGCAGATCACAATGAACAAGAAGCAGTCGAAATCATGACGAAACATATGCAAAACTTATATGATCGATATTGGAGAGATTGATCTAAGAAAATTGCAGGGCATGAAATAAGATAAAATAAATATACTTCTACACAAAAAAATCCCCATCCTAAAGAAGGAGGGGATTTTTTTTGAGGCTATGCCGCAGTACCAGTTTAAGAGTCATGAATGTTTCATAAGATTTGTATTAAGTGCAGAATCGTATTGACAAACAATACTAGTAAAGTTATACTCATGTTGTAAGTTACCTTAGTAGACAAGTAGATAAGAATGTAAGATGAAAAGAGGGTGTATAGAAAGTTTTCAATTGTTTAAAAAATAGCGACTATAAGAGAGAGTTATGAAAGGCTTAATTGATATGAGGTATCTTTCGTTTTGTGAAAGGACTCAGCATAAAAGTGTTTTTGAAAGCGTTTAATGTAAGGGATTACCTTTAAACCCGATGAAATGAAGGGTTGAAAAAAGAAAGGTATGAAAGTGTTAGGAGGAATTATTTTGGATCAATTCGCTTTAGAACGTTCAGCTACGAGAAAAGTTACGTTACGATTAATTCCATTTTTATTTCTATGTTTTATCATCGCTATACTAGATCGGGTGAATATTGGCTTTGCTGCTTTGCAAATGAACGAAGATTTGGGTTTTTCGAATGCTGTTTTTGGACTTGGGGCAGGGATCTTCTTCTTAGGTTATTTCCTGTTAGAAGTACCTGGAAGTGCCATGATGACAAAAGTTGGCGCGAGAAAATGGATTAGTAGAATCATGGTTACATGGGCTCTCCTTGCTGTGGGCATGGCTTTCGTACAAACCCCCCTGCAATTTTATACAGCGCGATTTCTGTTAGGGGTTGCGGAAGCGAGTTTCTATCCGTGTATGGTATTTTACTTAAGTGGTTTTTATCAAACAAAACATCATGCGAAAGCAATCGCAGGATTCATGCTGGCAATACCAGGTGCGAATGCGTTAGGTGCTCCCCTCTCTACTTTTTTACTCGGTATCCATTGGTTCGATATAGCTGGCTGGCAATGGCTGTTTATTTTGGAAGCGATTCCGGCAATGATCTTAGGGATCATCTGTTTTTTCTATCTTGATGACAAGATTGAAGATGTAGAATGGTTGAACAAAGATGAGAAACAATGGTTAATTGATGTGATAACAAAAGAAAACCTTGAAAAACAGCAAGTAAAACACTACACGTTCGCTCAGGCTTTAAAGGATCGTGATGTGCTCATCTTATCTGCAGGATACTTCTGCTGGATGGTTGGTTATTACGGAATCAACATGTTTTTACCAACGATTTCGCAAGGATTATCCCAGAAAACAGGTCTTAGTATGCAGAACATGGGCTGGATTTTAGGGCTTATGTACGTGTGTGCGATGGTAGCAATGATTCTAGTTGGAAATCATTCCGACAAGAAGAACGAAAGACGCTGGCATGTCGCGGTATGTTTAACAGTAAGTGCGATTGCCATGATGATTAGCAGCTATGTGGCAAGTACAAGCATTGTATTATCATTTGTATTTCTAACGATTGCTTTATGCGGAGCATTTGGGGCATATTCTCCATTTTGGGCGATTCCGCCTTCTTTCTTAACAGGAGCCGCCGCCGGCGGTGCGATTGCACTCATTAATAGTGTCGGAAATCTTGGTGGATTCTTCGGACCGTATGTTGTCGGATATATTAAGGATGCGACAGGATCGTTTACGATTAGTATGGTTTTCATGGGGATTAGCATGATTATAGGTGCTTGTATCATTCTTTTCTTGGTAAAACAGTCAGGAAAAGCTCTAAATCGGAATGTCGAAGAAGAACTACAGAAAATTAGCTAAGAAGGACAAAGACGATTTGTACATGATGCAATTACAGTTCCAGCGGCTACGTTTATCTAACTGCTGGAACTTCTTCATAAACTATTAAAATTCTTAATTATGTAAGAGGTGTAGGGCTGATGAATAAACTAGGGATCTTAACAAGTGGTGGAGATGCCCCGGGAATGAATGCCGCTATCAGGGCTGTAGTAAAAGCAGCAAATTACTATCATCTAGAGGTAATGGGCATACAGTGTGGATACCAAGGTTTAATTGACGGTAAAATTCATCCCTTAACTTCTTCAGAGGTAGAGGATATTGCAGAAAGAGGCGGCACGATCTTAAAAACGTCTAGATCCTTAGAATTTATGGAAGAAACGGGAAGAAAAAAGGCTCTTCAAGTTTTACAAAAATTTGGTATACATTCTTTAGTTGTAATAGGTGGGGAAGGGTCCTTACAAGGAGCCGAAAGATTACATGAACTAGGTGTGAAAGTAGTTGGTATACCTGGAACGATTGATAATGATTTGGCTTATACAGATTATTCCATTGGATTTGATACGACGTTAAATACAGTTTTGGATTGTATTGGTAAAATTAAGGATACTGATTTTTCCCATGATAAAACAACTATTGTCGAAGTGATGGGAAGATATTGTGGTGACTTGGCCTTATATTCAGCCTTAGCAGGTGGAGGAGAAATCATATCTACTCCAGAGAGAAAGTTAGATTTTGCTACTATATGTTCAAAGCTGCATGCAAGAATAAGTAACGGAAAACATGATAACCTCATCATCGTGACCGAAAGAATGTATGATCTGCAGCAATTACAACAATACATTGAAGAAAAGTTGAATCTTAGTGTAAGAACTACAGTGTTAGGTTTTATCCAAAGAGGAGGACACCCATCAGCATTTGACCGGGTATTAGCAAGTAAGCTGGGCATTACGGCAGTCGAATTGCTGGTAAATGGATATTCCGGCCGGGCTGTTGGCATGAAAGAGAATAAAGTGATCCATGAAGAACTTGAAAATGTTAATGCCAAAAGAACCGATAAGCAGGATCAATATAGATTATTAGAAACACTTTTACACTAGAAATACATGAGGAGGAAGAAACATGAAAGTGGCGATTGCATCTGATCATGGGGGTATGAACATTCGTAAGGAAATCATCTCATTAATGGAGGAGATGAATATAGAGTATGTAGATTTAGGATGTGAGTGTGATACCTCTGTTGATTATCCGGATTATGCCCTTCCAGTCGCTGAAAAGGTAGCAAACGGTGAGGTGAATCGAGGGATTTTAATCTGCGGGACAGGCATTGGGATGAGCATTGCAGCCAATAAAGTGAAAGGCATTCGTTGTGCGCTTGTGCATGATACGTTTAGTGCTAAGGCAACGAGAGAACATAATAATACAAACGTATTAGCTATGGGAGAGCGTGTGATTGGTCCGGGATTAGCCCGTGATATCGCAAAAATATGGCTAACAACACCTTTTGAAGGCGGCAGACATGAAAATCGTGTCAATAAAATAACAGTATATGAATCGACTAATGAACTAGTAAAACGATTAATGTGTTGAACTATGATTGATCCCTTGCAGGGGAACTGAACAGCAATTGGTGAAATCATTAACTTGATCACAAACGAGAAGGTAATGAGATAGATAACCTATGAGAGTTCGTATGTAAATTGTATGTAGATGATTCATTTACATATAGACTCTTATAGGAAATAAAAGTTAGGGTCTATTTATTAAGGAGGATGTTCAGATGGCTTTAGTTTCAATGAAAGAAATGTTAAAGAAGGCTTTAGTAGAAGGGTATGCGGTTGGTCAGTTCAACATCAATAACTTGGAATGGACACAAGCGATTTTATCCGCAGCCGAAGAGGAGAAATCGCCAGTAATTCTCGGTGTTTCGGAGGGTGCTGCCCGCTATATGGGTGGTTTTAAGGTAGTAACAGCTATGGCGGAAGCTCTTATTGAGGAAATGAATATCACTGTTCCTGTAGCTATCCATTTGGACCACGGTTCTAGTTTTGAAAAATGTAGAGCAGCCATTGACGCTGGTTTTACATCGGTGATGATTGATGCTTCTCACCATCCATTTGAAGAAAATGTGGAAACGACTAAAAAGGTAGTGAAATACGCCCATGAACGTGGTGTATCTGTTGAAGCGGAGCTAGGTACTGTTGGCGGACAAGAAGATGATGTAGTTGCAGAGGGAGTTATCTACGCAGATCCAAAGGAATGTGAGCTGTTAGTAGCGCGTACTGGTATTGATTGTCTTGCGCCTGCGTTAGGTTCTGTTCATGGCCCTTACAAAGGGGAGCCAAATTTAGGCTTCACGGAAATGGAACAAATTTGTAAAGCAACTGGTTTACCTTTAGTTTTACACGGTGGCACAGGTATTCCAACCAATCAAATTCAAAAATCTATCTCATTAGGAACGGCAAAAATTAATGTAAATACAGAGAATCAAATTGCGTTTACGAAAGCTGCACGAGCGATATTAAATACAGATTCAGAAGTATACGATCCACGTAAATTTATCGGTCCAGGTCGTGATGCAATTAAGGAAACAGTCATTGGAAAAATGCGTGAATTTGGTTCTTCAAACAAAGCGTAACTGATTCTGATGAGAAAAAGTCCATAGTACGGAATTAGCTCTTGCATGTTTAAGTTGACCGAACTATTAACCATTGATAAGGATAATCCTTTTAATTATGTGCCTAACTTCTATGTTAATTACAAGTTAAGTGGTCGTTTTAATATGAATTAAGGCCCGATACGGCACTATATAAGGGGGAAAAAAGGTGAAAAATAGTTGGTCGGTTCCATTAATTTGTGTAGTTGCTCTCTTCATGTTGATAGGTTTTACAATTACGGCTTTTAAAAAAGTGATAAACCTAGGATAGTTGTCGTTTTGAAACAATTAAATGACGAGTATTGGAAAACCATTCAAGCAGGAGCAGAAAAAGCTTTTGATGATTATAATATAGATGGAGAAGTAATTGCACCTAATTCTGAATACTCGTCTGAAAAACAGCTTGCAATGTTAAAGATCATTTTGAAGAGGCATCCAGATGCACTAATTGTTGCACCAACGGATCCGTCTGCGACTATTCCTGTGTTGAAGGAATATCAGAACAAAAATATCCCTACATTAATGGTAGATACAGATGCTGGATGGGAGAAGCAAACAACCTATATTGGAACCGACCACTATGTCTTAGGAAAAAAAGCAGGAGAACTATTGGGCTCTATGCTGCAACCGGGAGATCAGGTAGCTCTTATCCGCGGAATGTCAGTGAGCTCAGTCGCGAATGAGCGAATAAAAGGAGCGAGAGAGGCATTAGAAGCTGTCGGAGCTGAAATTGTTACAGAGCAACTAGGATACGATCGATTTGGACAGACCAAGCCGGTAATGGAGAGCATTTTGCAGAGCTACCCTGATATCAAAGGTGTATTTGCTACAGATGACGTACTGGCTTTACATGCATTAAGGATAATCGAGAAAAAAGGTCTAAAGATTCCTGTCATCGGAACAGACGGAACGAGGGAAATGTTGAAGCTTATTGAAGGGGAACGGCTAAGTGCTACTTTGGCGCAGAATCCTTATGATATGGGATATGTAAGTGTTAAACAAGCATTGAGATCCGTTAAGGGAGAGCCCATCGAGAAAAGGATTGATAGTGGGATTGATATTATCACTAGTGATAATGTGGAGGATAGGCTGAGTTTCCTGGCCGAAATATTAAAGTTTAAAGGATATTTAAAGAACACTTATTTTTATATAGTGTTCTTTTTCACACTGTAAGAAAGTATAAACTTTTAGCTGGAAGACAATTCGACGTAGCGAGAAATTTTAGGAATACAGTATAAGTAAGGCTACGCCTCTGTCTTCGCTCGGGGGCAGGGCTCGTCAATCGGTGAGTATCCAAGTAAGGTATAGGAATGAATGTGCATCCTATCTTGCTGCGGCTCCTATTACAATATCAATTTTTACTCCTTTCCAAAAACTTCAGTTTCACCTTAGCTATTATGAAAAGAAACAATGGCATACAAAGACCAAACGCGAGAGAATAGGGTGTCCAAATATTTGCAATAAAGTTAATCAAATAACTCATATCGGGTGCTATCACAACAGCTAGGACCATCAGGATCATGGCGAATGGAAGAGTCAGAGAGCGATAATCATGCATTTCCAACGTCTGAGCGAGCACTAATGCGGATACATAATAACAAATCTGCAGCTTGAAAAAGGTAGTAATAATCCATAAGCCAGCCATAATGGTCTCTATTCGTTGGAAAAACCTGCCGACATCGATTTTTTGAGCCAATATATAGCTGGGAAAATGTTCATTTTCTGCTGCTTCAGCTCCCAAAACTAGTATAGTCAGCAGGGTAATTGAGAAGAGAATGATTCCCCCTATTATACTCCCTGTTAAAAAAGCTCTACCTGCTTCCTTAACCCGATTCACATAGGGGAATATCATTAAAAATAAAACAAGCTCCAGATAAGGAAAACCCAGTTGCATAAAAACAGCATGAAGGATAGGGTTTGCCCCTTTTGCAAATATAGGTTGAATGTTTTCAAACTCCATTTGCGGAGAAACAAAGATAACTATCGTAAAAAAAAGAATACAAACCCAGGGAAAGAAGATTTCAGAAGTACGGGCCATATTTTCTAAGCCGTATTGCACCCCCATAATGACGATGCCTAACAAAAGGATATGTATCGACTCAATCGGCGTTTCCGGCATCATGGTCGATGTAAAGAAATTACTGATCTGCCGGAGTGTAATAACACAAAGGAAAACTGTATAAGTGAAGAATAAAAGCGATAGTGTTTTTCCTATCCACTTCCCTAAAATTTCTTGGCTGTATTCAACCAAGGTCATATCTGGAAAAAGATTTCCTAGTGCTTTGTATAACCATGCCAGCAAAAGCCCTAATCCAGCAAGGATGATAGCGGTTATCCAAGCATCTTGCTTTGCTTCCGCAGCAATAAATTTTGCCAGTAGGAGAATGGAACTGCCAATCATAAATAGGATGATGAAAATCATAAACTGGCGGGGGGCAATTTTACCGCTCTCTTGCATCTGTATCACCTGTTTCACTTGAATATGTTAGAAATAATCTTGCTATAAGGCTGGAAGATAGCTGTAATTCCCTCAAGTGGGTTTGGAAGACTTACCTCCATCTGCTCCAAAATATTTAGGACAATACCCAGAAGCAGTAGGGAAGAAAACACCCATAGATCTTTTTTATGATTTTTCTTCAAAAGGGAAGGAATCTTAATGAACATGATGATAACTCCTACGATTATTATTCCCGCAATAGACCACATCTAAATTACTCTTCTATCCTTTCCCGAAATGATTTTTTAGTTACAAATACACGTCGAATATCGGCTTTCACTGCTACATTGACTTGCAAATCCGGAAACTCCTGATCCCAATCCTTTTGCACCTTTTCCAAATATTTAGGATTGGTACGGTTGACTACATCTCTAAATCCGAAAATATCAGATTTGTATTTTTTTTGCGCTGCTTTTAGTGCTGCTGCAATGGTCCTTTTTATAGTTTTTTCCGTTAATTTCTCTAATTGAGTAATCGTTTCTGGTTTTGATAAATCAATAGCACATTGTGCATCAGCTACATTGCCTTCGAGACTAATCTTGATATTTATTTGAGGTGTATCGTTTATTTTCTTGAATTGAGTCTCTTCTTGAGTACGAAGCACTTCCACATTTATATTCTTCTTCCCTCGGGAGCAAGGAAAGACAACACTCGTGCTACTTATCTTACCCTGAGTATAGTTATATCCTTTACTTTCCTCTTCATTTAACCAACCGACCAGCCGATCCTTTTTAAACACGGCAAGACCGTTATATTGCAACTTAGCACTGGGATCAATTTGTTGCCCATTTTTTGTAGTTTCACCTAGATTGCGATTTCCTTGTACCTTAATGCCTGTGAGTACGGCTTCTTTTCCATTACTAATGATATCTGACATAAACTGATCCATTCTGACGGAAACTGTTGTCCCCCAAGCTTTAGATGAGTTATCTAGAGAACGTTGCATTTTATTGGCGGGAATCCTATCTATGACGGTATAAACCTTAAGGATATCCTCAGCCTTTGTTCCTCTAGCTATCACTACAAAAAAATCCCTTCGATATTGATGGTCTCTGGATATGTGGTCTAATACATCGCTTAGTCCTTCTTTTGCCAATTCTTCACTGATGATAAGCATTTGTAGTTGTCCCGTATAAATTTTTCTTGTACTGGAGGTTATCATTTTTCGATCAGCAGCCTGTATACCGTTCCCCGTTTCTTTAAACAAAGTAACAGGAGCATCGCTCGAAGCAGCACCTCCTTTGGCAGCAATCGCTCCTGGATTAACGATTTGTTGAGAAATTAAAACTTTATTTCCCTTTTTATCCAATCCCATGGCCACAGTGACCGCAAGTTCATTCAATTCCACCCGACTCCAGCAGCCGGTAAGTATAAACAACATGGTTATTAACATCAGCCATACGACCAGTCCTTGTTTCGTAACTACTCCCCCTTCCTTTGTATTAATTTTTAAGTTTTTCTACGTGACTGCTGGGTAGAAGAATCATCTTCACGGCTGACATTCCTTTGACTCACAAATCGAGGCCTTGAGAACATTCCCCACCAAGGTGCACGAAAAATCGCATCTTTTTGATCAGTCATCACCATAGGGGCAAATGGTGCCATATAGGGAACTCCAAACGAACGTAATTGACATAAGTGCTGCATGACAGCGATAATCCCTACAATAACACCCAAAAATCCGAAGGAAGCAGCCAACCCCATCATCCCAAAGCGCAGAATTCTGACAGAAATGGCCAAATTATAGGCAGGAATGATGAAGCTGGAAATAGCTGTGATAGATACTACGATGACCATTGAAGCCGAGATGATTCCTGCTTCTACGGCTGCTTGTCCAATCACTAAGGCCCCCACAATGGATACCGCCTGGCCCACCGCTCTTGGCATGCGAATCCCAGCCTCTCGCAACAGTTCGAAGATTAACTCTGTTAGTAGTGCTTCAATAAATGCCGGAAAAGGCACTCCTTCCCGTTGGGCCATTAGGCTAAATAATAGTCCAGGAGGCAACACTTCTTGATGAAAAGTCGTAATCGCAATATATAAAGACGGCGCCAGTAAGGCAATGAAGAAAGCCAAATAACGCAGCAAACGCAGAAGCGTAGCAATATCTGATCGCTGATAATAATCCTCCGCCGCCGAAAAGAATTGCGAGAAGATGACCGGCACCAAAAGGACAAAGGGGGTTCCATCCACAAAGATTGCAATCCGTCCCTCTAAAAGCCCGGCAGCAATGACATCAGGCCTTTCTGTATGAAACACCGTGGGAAAAACAGTGTATGTTTCATCTTGGATTAACTCTTCGATATAGCCGCCTTCCAAGATACTATCTATTTCAATCCTGGTAAGCCGTTTCCGTACTTCTTCAACGACTTTTTCATTCGCAATCCCTTGGATATACATGATGTTAACAGTAGTTTTCGTTACTCTTCCTATTGTTAGGTTCTCCAACCAAAGGTTAGGATCTTTAATTTTTCGCCGGACCAATGCGGTATTCGTCCGGATGTTTTCGGAAAACCCCTCTTTCGGGCCACGGATGACTGTTTGGGAAGAAGGCTCCTGGACACCGCGGTCTTCCCATCCTTTCAAACCAACTATCAGACCTTGAGAATATCCATTCAATAGGATGGCAGCATCCCCCGATAAGATGGAGGGAAGCAAGGCTTCAAAATCTGAAACATCCTTGACGTTCCCCACTGGGAGAAGCTCTTTCAGTAGTTGAAAGGTAAACAACTTAGAGGGATGGTCTAAACTTACATCATGTTCTTGTATATCCAACATTAAAGATTCCATGATAAACTGATTGACAGATTGAGCATCAGATAAACCTTCCGTAAAGACTAGCGCTATTTTGATCTCTCTTTTCTTTCCGATGCCAAACTCCCTTATGACAATATCTGGGCTATTTCCAACTAGTTTTCTAATCGTTCGGATGTTTTCTTGAAGATTAGTTTTTAAAGGTGTGCTTTCCTTTATATGTTGATTGTTAGGGCTTGAAGTAGAATTAAATCTCTGGATCATTTTGAACATACCCAAAGGATATCATCCCCTATTTACTTCTCGATTGTTATTCGTTCCCCAGATGCCTGAAGCATGTTTATTTCACTGGAGGAAAGCATGAGTTTCCAGTTAGAAGTCATTCGACGTAGTCAGAAATGCATGCACTTGCAAATTTCTTCTTCTTAGGCTTTGAATGTTTGTTTTATATGCTTTAGTTAATTTAACCAATCAGTTTCTCCCTATTCAATTTGTTGCTAAATCGCGTGACAGTATGAAATGTATGTATATGTGCAACACAATCGATAGGCTAATAGGACACAGTGACGTATGTACGATGACACTATGAAGCGCGCTTAGAATCATTCGATAACCGTATTGACAAACAATATTAGTAAAGTTATAATTAATTCACAAGGTAACTTAGTAGACAAGTAGTCAACAGGACAATAGGCAGGTATGGTAAATGGAAAGATTGTAATTGTTCAGAAAGAGTGGAAGTCATCGAGGAATCCATTGAAAGAACGTATCTTTTACTTTATCGAACTGCTTAGATCAAAAGTACTTTTGAAAGCGCTTCATGAAAGCGTTTGATATAAGAAGTTACCTTCAGCTTTGCAATACAATTCCAGCGATTACACTTATTCAGAGAGTAGAAATTTGTGCTGGTTTTATAAAGAGGGATTAGTTTCTATAGATTAACAACATTGCTAAACAGCAGAAAGGAAGTAACAGCCATGATTTTGAGAAATGCACTAGCTCTAAGGGAGAGTATAAACGAGTATCGTGAGAGTATGCACGAGGTAGCAAAGAAGAAGGGGATTTCTGATCCGTCTGTTATCCAAATCAGTAAACAATTAGATGGGAAAATCATTATGTTGCAAAAAATTATATCTGATACTCATACTCCAGCTTTAGCAAAAATCAAGTCTTATTATCACGATGAGACAAGTCTAAGTTTGTAAATATCAATTACATGTTATCAAATAAATTTTTCTAGAAAAAATGTTAGGGGGAGAAGAAATGATAGTTGAGAAATTGAAGGTAAAACAAGGTACGATTATCTGCCAGGTGTGTGAAGATGTGATCGATACAGTTGATAGCCCAGAAGGAGTTAAAACATGGTACGGAGTGTGTAAGACTTGTTCTAAAAAGAAGGTTAGTCATGTTTTGAACAAGCAAGAGTTAGGGGGAGAAAAAATGATGGTTGAGAAATTGAAGGTAAAACAAGGTACGATTATTTGCCAGGTGTGTGAAGATGTGATCGATACAGTTGATAGTCCAGAAGGAGTTAAAACATGGTACGGGGTGTGTAAGAGTTGTTCTAAAAAGAGGGTTAGTCATATTTTGAACAAACAAGGGTTGGGGGGAGCAAAAATGATGGTTACGAAATTGGAAGTAAAACAAGGTACGATTATTTGTCAGGTGTGTGAAGGCGTAATCGATGTAGTTGATAGCTCAGAAGGAGTTAAAACATGGTATGGAGTATGTAAGGGTTGTTGCAAAGGGAACAAACGCTCTTGACTGATGTAATAGGTTGTTTTCTTTCGCATCACAAACATCCCTCCTGAATAAATAGTATGGGCTTTTTGCCAACTGTCTACTCAAGAGGGATAATATCATATTCTAATTATCCCCGTAATACCTTTTATAGATTTTTGCTTCTACTCCTGAATTTTGAGGTCGGTAAAAATCAATGCCATCAGAATTATCAAGATATTTCATATTATTAAAAGGGTGGTCTATCGGATTTTTATAGGTTTTACTTCCTTGCTTAATATCGTTCGGTACTTCTTGGGCTTTATTATTCTTAACGAAATCTAAAGCGCTGTTGATTGCTTTATAAACTGAATTTGACTTGGGGCTCTCACAGATAAATACAACCGCTTGAGCTAAGGGAAGCCTTCCTTCAGGTGCACCTATAAATTCAACCGCATTCTTTGCGTTGATCGCCGTAGTTAAAGCATGAGGATTTGCCATTCCTACGTCCTCTACAGCATGAACAACAATTCTTCGGGCAATATACATTGGATCTACTCCGGAATAAAGCATTCTGGCTAGCCAATACAAGGCAGCATTGGTTTGGCTCCCTCTCATTGATTTGATAAAGGCAGACATCAGATTATATTCATCGTTAGTATTAATTGAGTTAATTCTCTTTTCATAGGCTTCTTTTATTAAAGCAAGGTCTATATTTTTTCTTTCCTCCAATGAAAAATATGCCGTTTCAACTGCACCTAATGCATCCCGAATGTCACCATCACATATATCGGCTAAATAATCAATTGCATCATTTTCAATGACAATATCGGATACACCTAGACCTCTATCAGCATCGTGAAATGCTGTTCTTACAATTTCTTTGATTTCCTGGTTTTCAAGTTTTTTAAAGGTATACACCCTGCATCTCGAAACAAGAGGTGGTATTATGGAATGCATTACACTTTCTGTTGTTGCCCCAATCATAATAATTGTTCCATCTTCAACAGCCGGAAGAAGGGTCATTTGAACATTCGACTTCATCGCATGAATCTCATCAATAAAAACCACTGTTTTTTTATCGTATAGCTTTAGGCTTTCTTCTGCTTTTTGAATGGTTTCTCTTAGCTCTTTCACTGAGAGAGAAACAGAATTCAGTTTTACAAAGTCCGAATTTGTTTTTTGACTGATTATATGTGCTAGGCTTGTTTTACCTGTAGATGGGGGACCTTGCAATATCATTGATGTAATTCTATCTTGTTCAATAAGATTTCTTAATATTTTTCCCTTGTCCAATAGATGTTTTTGACCGTAAAATTCCTCCAAATTTTCTGGTCTCATCCTTTCGGCTAAAGGTTTATTCATATTATTTTGTAGATCGAATAAATCCATACAATTATCTCCAATCATTAAGAAGGATTCCAATATTAATTATAACTTTATTTAATAAATCCCTCCAATGAAATGGAAGAAAATCGAATTTGGACTAACAGGAATCAAATGATAAATTGTGCTACTTAAAAGGTATAAAAAAACCTGTTCTCCTATTCACCGTAAGGAAAGCAGGTTTTTTACACTATTAGAAGGTGTAAATTTCCATATGGATGCAAATTCGACGTAGATTCGGAAATTTTAGGAGCACAGTATAAGGGCAGAACCCGCCAGTCGGCGAGTTTAAATTAATTGTGGTTTTTCCGGGCTAGCTACACTAATATTATTGGAATTTTTATTAACTAGCGATAAGGCAAGAGCGGCGCATGCCCCAGGCAGGGCGAATACAAGGAAACATAAGGTAATAGGGAAATTTAGTGATAAAAGCATACCGCCTAATGTAGGCCCTAACATTCCTCCTAATCTTCCAACTCCATTGGCAAGTCCTATTCCTGTCGATCTAACATTTGCAGGGTAATATTGTGAAACGAAAGCATTCAGTAAGCTTTGGTTCCCCATTGTACAAACACCTGCAATAGAAATTAAGAAATAGAGGAAAAACATATTACTTTTGATTCGAAGAAGCGCAAGACAAATTGCACCAAGGACATAAAGACCTGCTATTAATTTTTTAGACCCTTTTCGATCCGCGATAACTCCTATAATAACAGTTCCCATTAAAGCGCCGCCATTTAGAAAAATTGCAAACCCTAAGCTGGAAATTAAAGGGTAGCCAGCATTTTGCATTAATTTTGGCAGCCAAGTATTTAATCCGTAAATCATCAATAAACCCATAAAATAAACAATACAGAAAAGGATTGAAAAATTTTGGAGCCAGGGGATGTTTTGGCCACTGGTTCACCTTCTGGCAGTTGCCCACTGAAGCTAGGGGATGTTGTCTCTGTGGAAGTTGAGAATATTGGTAAGCTATGTAATTATGTAAAATAGCAGATTTTGCAAATGGAAGGGCGATTTCCACGAAAGTGAAATCGCCTTATTATTTACTTGCGAAGTTGGATGTCTCTAATGTAGCAATGATTTTTCTAATAATTGCGGCAAGCGCAATCCCCAGAAAGCAGAACAGCATTGGCAGCCAAACAGGACCAAGTAATACATTCCATATTTTTAGCGTATCACTGTACATAATCCCAACTGTCGCCATATAGGCTGGGATCACAAACAATAAGGTGGCGTAGGGAGAACGTCCTCCCCCTGCATCTTTAAAGGCATCCCAAATGGCGAACATATAAACGCAAGGATAAAACATTAACCATTGGTAATCTACAGCTGTTATCGCTGCTGTTATATCGCCTTTGAAACTAAGCAGAATGATTGTATTTAATCGCGCCATATGATTGATTGTCAATTCTAAAAGGATGAATAGAACTCCTTTCAAATATCTCCGATTCAGCAGTTGACCAAAACCAGGAAGTGCTATGCTCCATAATAATTTTTCAATTCTCTCTTGACGCAAAATATTGATCATGTCGCACCTTTAATTAAAGCGCTCTGTTCAAACGCATTCGGTATCTTGTTTAGCCAGTGATTTTTAATCATGAATGCTGTATCCTCAAGGATATTGAGAAGGTACCGTAGGATGCAATTTCCCATGCTGTCAATTACATACTCGCTCCAAATTGGAAAAATTCCAGGTGAAGATAGTCCAATGTTATGTTTTGCTTCCATATCCCCTTTTCCTTCCAAGGTATAATTAGATTATACTGTATTTGTTTTCTTATATATTATCATGCCCTGTAAATTGAATTACCTTCCACAAATGCTGCATTATATTTTCCATTTACTATTATAGAGAAGATAAAAGAGAGACGATTTGGTACAATCTTTTTAAGGCTGTGAGAGACGAATTCTTGAGATGGAACGTTTTTGTATTGTATACATTTCGCTGCAAACACTTGAAATGCTTTGTCTTCTTATTTTATGATATAATTTTCATGACTTGAGATTTTCAATCTTTCTTATATAAATTAGGGTTAGAAAGAGGTGAATGATTTTATGAAAATTTCTACAAAGGGCCGTTATGGCTTAACCATTATGATAGAGCTGGCAAAGAAGTACGGAGAAGGTCCGATTTCTTTAAAGTCTATTGCGCAGGCACATGATTTGTCCGAGCATTATCTAGAGCAGCTGATTTCTCCACTGCGCAATGCGCGCCTTGTAAAAAGTACGCGCGGTGCTTATGGCGGGTATGTGCTAGCAAATCAGCCGGCAAACATTACGGCAGGAGATGTCATTCGTGTGCTGGAAGGACCGATCAGCGTCGTGGAAATGATTGACGAGGAGGCACCTGCGCAGCGCCAGTTATGGACGCGTATTCGTGATGCTGTTCAGGAAGTGCTAGATAGTACAACGCTAGAGGATCTAGTACGATACGATCAGGAAAATACAGGTGGATATATGTTTTATATTTAACGGAGCGTGAAACAATGAGGAGAGGAGGGATGATATGGAGCGTATTTACCTAGATCATGCAGCAACGTCGCCGACGCATCCGAAGGTTGTCGAGAGCATGCTTCCTTATATGACAGAAATCTTTGGGAATCCGTCAAGCATCCACTATTATGGGCGGCAAAGCCGTCATGCAGTCGATGAGGCTCGTCGTGCTTGTGCAAAAAGCATCGGTGCTCAGCCAAATGAGATTATTTTTACATCGGGCGGAACGGAGGCCGATAACCTTGCATTGCTTGGCGCAGCAAGAGCGAATCGTTTTCGCGGCAATCATATTATTACAACTGCGATTGAGCATCATGCTGTGTTACATACGTGCAAACAGCTTGAAAAGGAAGGCTTTCGTGTAACTTATCTGCCAGTTAATGAGATAGGGCGCATCAGCATCGATGATATGCGGCAGGCGCTTACGGATGAAACGATTGTTGTGACGGTTATGTTTGGCAACAATGAAATAGGTACTATTCAGCCGATTCAGGAAATCGGGGAGCTGCTTCGGGAGCATCCTGCTTATTTCCATACAGATGCGGTGCAGGCGTACGGTCTTTTATCCATCAATGTAAAAGAGCTCGGCATTGATCTTCTCTCTATTTCTGCCCATAAAGTGAATGGACCAAAGGGAGTCGGCTTTTTATATGCCGGCCAGCATGTTAAGTTTGCGCCGCTTGCCTTAGGCGGAGAACAGGAACGAAAGCGCCGTGCCGGAACAGAGAATGTGCCCGGTATTGTTGGGATGCACCGAGCTGTATTGCTTGCTGAAGAGACGCGTGAGCAAAAAATGCAGCAATATCGTTCATTTAAGGATATAATGATATCTGTCTTTCATGAGGAAGGCATTCTATTTGAGGTAAACGGAGGTTTAGAGCAAAGCTTACCGCATGTGCTCAATGTGAGCTTTAAAGGAATGAATGTCGAGCCGTTTCTCGTAAACCTAGATTTAGCAGGAATTGCTGTCTCTAGCGGCTCTGCTTGCACGGCTGGTTCCATTGATCCATCACATGTGCTTGTGGCAATGTTTGGCAAACACTCCGATACAATACGTTCATCAATCCGCTTTAGCTTCGGTCTCGGCAATAGTGCGGAGCAGATAGAAAAAGCGGCTTACGAAACAGCGAAAATCGTGAAGCGGTTGGCGCAAAATTAAACAGCGGAGGTGATGAAGATGAACAAATTACCTCACGATACACGCGTTGTCATTGGGATGTCGGGCGGCGTTGATTCTTCGGTTGCGGCATTGCTTTTAAAGCAGCAAGGCTATGATGTTATCGGCATTTTTATGAAAAACTGGGATGATACGGATGAAAATGGCGTTTGTACGGCAACTGAGGATTACAACGATGTCATTCAAGTATGTAATCAAATCGGGATTCCGTATTATGCAGTCAATTTCGAGAAGCAATATTGGGACAAGGTGTTTACGTATTTCCTGGATGAATACCGCGCGGGACGCACACCGAATCCTGATGTAATGTGTAATAAGGAAATTAAGTTTAAGGCGTTTTTAGAGCATGCGTTAGCGCTTGGAGCTGATTATGTGGCAACGGGCCACTATGCGCGCGTGGAATACCGCGATGGTGAGTATAAGATGCTGCGGGGCGTTGATGAAAATAAGGATCAAACCTATTTCTTAAATCAGCTTGGCCAGGAGCAGCTAGCTAAAACAATGTTTCCGCTCGGCAGCTATAATAAGCCGGAGATTCGTAAAATTGCGCAGGAGGCGGGCCTTGCTACTGCAACAAAAAAAGATAGCACGGGCATTTGCTTTATCGGTGAGCGCAATTTTAAGGAGTTTTTAAGCAATTACTTACCAGCTCAGCCAGGTGAAATGTGGACACTGGACGGTCGAGTAAAAGGGAAGCATGATGGTTTGATGTATTATACGATTGGACAACGTCATGGCCTAGGGATTGGTGGCGACGGTGATCCTTGGTTTGTTGTTGGCAAAAATCTAAAAGATAATGTACTGTATGTTGATCAAGGTTTTCATAACGAGCTATTGTATGGTGATGAAGTAATCGCAGTCAACATGAGTTGGGTGAGCGATCTTCCAAAGCAACAGGAATTCAGATGTACAGCGAAGTTCCGCTATCGTCAAGCTGATAATGCGGTCACTGTTCACGTGTTAGACGAGGGTAAGGTTCGTATTGTGTGTGATGAGCCGATTCGCGCAATCACACCAGGCCAAGCCGTAGTGTTTTATGACGGTGAAGAATGTTTAGGCGGCGGTACAATAGATGAAGTGTACCGAAACGGTGAAAAACTTTCGTATTTAGCATAATTGTAGAGACCTCAGCCTTTTCATAGGCTGGGGTTTCTTCTATGATGGAAGAAGAAGAAATTTTTGATAACGAGGTGTCAGGATGACAAAGCTAGAGCAAGGCATTCAATTTATGCAAGAGCAAAACTGGGAGGAAGCAGCAAGATTATTGACAGAGTATATAGATGAAAATCCAGCTGATGGGCTTGGATACGTGAATTTCGGAAATTTGCTCGATGTACTTGGAGAACAAGAGCGTGCGGTTACTTTTTATAAACGGGCTATTGAATTAGATGATAAGCTTGCGGCAGCCTATTATGGGCTTGGAAACGTATATTATGAGCAGGAACAGTATAAACAAGCAAGATTAATGTTTGAGAAAGCGGTACAAAATGGCCTGGAAACTGGAGATGCCTATTTTATGCTCGGTTTTTCATGTGTCCAGCTCGGAAATGATAAGTTGGCTCTTCCGTACTTGCAGCGGGCAACGGAATTGAACGAAACGGATGCGGAGGCTATGTTTCAATACGGTCTCTGCTTAGCGCGGCTTGAGTATGTGAAGGAAGCAAAGCCGATGTTCGAAAAAGCAGTTGCGCTTGATCCGGATCATGCAGATGCGTATTATAATCTCGGTGTTGTATACGTATTTGAGGAGAATGCAGAAAAAGCACTAGAGATGTTCAAAAAGGCTGTAGAGATTCAGCCTGATCACTTCCTGGCAGGGAACGGCATTAGGCTGATGGAAACAGAAGAGTAGGAAAAGGGGGAGCAGCTCCGTGCAAAACAGTATGGACTTGTTTGAAGAAGAGCAGAAGTACATAAAAGCTCAAACGCTTCATACGATTTTCCATAATGAGGAAAATATGTATTCGATTGTTCGCATGAAAATCCTTGATACGAATGAAGCATATGAGGAAAAAGAGGTCATTGTGACAGGATATTTCCCCCGTATGCATGAGGATGAGGTTTTTACTGTGCAGGGCCACTTTAAGGATCATCCAAGGCACGGTCTGCAATATCAGGTTGAGACCTTCAAAAAGGAGCTGCCGCAGACGAAAACGGGTATTGTCCAATATTTATCGAGTGATTTGTTTAAAGGCATTGGTAAGAAAACGGCAGAGCGTATTGTTGATCAGCTTGGAGAGGCGGCTATTTCTAAAATTTTGGATAACGCAGCTGTTTTAGAAGGGATTTTGCCAAAAGAAAAAGCTAATGACGTGTATTACACAATCGTTGAGCATCAGGGGCTAGAAAAGGTGATGAGCTTTCTGAGTGGCTATGGTTTTGGAACGCGTCTTAGTATTAAAATTTATCAACTGTACCGCGAACAAACGCTCGAGGCCATTCGAAGCAATCCATATCAGCTTATTGAGAATGTTGAGGGAATTGGTTTTGGACGCGCAGACGAGGTTGGAAGAGCATTTGGCATTCATGGCAATCATCCAGACCGCATCCGCGCCGGTTGTTTGTATACGCTCGAACATGTATCTTTGCAGGAGGGGCATGCTTATATGACAGCAGAGCAGCTCATTGAGCAAACGAATAAGCTGTTAAATACCAGAGAGTCGGCAGTATCTGATGAAGATATACTGGCATGCCTCGCGAAGCTAAGCGAAGAAGAAAAGGTTGTTGTTGAAGATGGTCGCATTTACTTAGCTTCCCTGTATTATGCGGAAAAGGGTCTTGTGACCTCAATTTTTCGTTTGCTTCATCAAGACGAAGAAGTGGAGCAATTTCCAGAGTCGGAGTTTTTACTGCAGCTTGGTACGATCGAAGAACGTCTACATGTACAGTACGCACCTCGGCAAAAGGAGGCGGTACAAACAGGTATCCATCAGCGCATGATGATTTTGACCGGGGGGCCAGGGACGGGAAAAACAACAGTTATAAAAGGAATTGTTGAGATGTACGCAGCGCTTCATGGTTTATCGCTGAATGTGAAGGATTATGGGGAAAAAAATCCGTTTCCTATTTTGCTGGCTGCACCGACAGGAAGAGCGGCAAAGCGGATGAGTGAGTCCACATCCTTACCAGCTTCAACAATTCATCGGCTGCTTGGCTGGACACCAGAAGGAACATTTCAGCGTGATGAACATGATCCTGTGCAAGGGAAGCTGTTAATTATTGATGAGTTTTCTATGGTTGATATCTGGTTAGCAAACCAACTATTTAAGGCGCTTCCTCGCAATATGCAGGTCATTATTGTAGGGGATGAGGATCAGCTGCCGTCAGTTGGGCCTGGTCAGGTGCTCAAGGATTTGCTTGAGGCAGAGCTTATTCCGACTGTTCGTCTAACTGAGATCTATCGGCAGGCAGAAGGGTCATCTGTGATTCAATTAGCCCATAGCATTAAAAAGGGACAAGTTCCTCCTGATGTTGTGAAGGCGCAGGGAGACCGCTCCTTTTTGACGTGCAGCGGCACACAAATTGTGGAGGTTGTGAAACAGGTATGTGAAAATGCCAAAACGAAGGGCTTTAGCGCCCGTGATGTACAGGTGCTTGCTCCAATGTACCGTGGTCCGGCCGGAATTAATGCACTCAATGCCGCATTGCAAGAGGTGTTTAATGCGAAGCATGACAAACGAAAAGAAATTGCCTACGGAGATGTTGTCTATCGTGTTGGGGATAAGGTGCTGCAGCTGGTAAATCAGCCGGAGAGTCAAGTGTTTAACGGTGATATTGGCGAGATTGTTTCCGTCTTTTACGCAAAGGAGAACGTGGAAAAGCAAGATATGGTCGTTATTTCGTTTGATGGTATTGAAGTGACCTATACAAAGCCAGATTTTTCGCAGTTTACCCATGCGTATTGCTGCTCGATTCATAAGTCGCAGGGCAGTGAATTCCCGATTGTCATCCTGCCTGTTGTGAAGAGCTATTTTCGTATGCTGCGCCGAAATTTAATTTATACGGCAATTACGCGAAGCAAAAAGTTTCTCATTCTCTGCGGTGAAGAAGACGCATTCCGCTCAGGTGTGAACCGTACTGATGATGCATCCAGACAAACTACGCTCTGTCATAAGCTGAAGGATCGTTTTCTGCCAGAGAACGAAATGTTGGAGGAAGACGAGGAAAATCTTTCGCCTTATGATTTTATGTAAAGATATTCATACTAGGGGTATAAAGGCTTGCCCTTTATTGTTATACGATTGCTTTAAACAAAAGATAGGGGAGCATCGCTTTTTCAAGCTGTATCCGCTTTTCTTATGTGTATAACTTTTTGCAGGGTTGGACATAATGGCGTAATAGAATTCAGGGAACGCAAGGAGAGAAAGTGCCATGTTCAAATGTCCAAACTGCAAAGGGAAGGACCTCGGAAAAATCGGGGTGAACCAATTTTATTGCTGGAATTGCTATATTGAACTGTCCGTATCTAAGGGGAAAATCTTCACACATCAAGTGGAAGAGGATGGTTCGTTAAGCTCATTGGATGACTTGTTTAATGAAGACGAACGAACAATTAGCTAAGAGGGGTGAGCAGTTTGAGAATTGGATCATCGCTTGTTGCAATTGGGCTAGGTGCTGCAGCTTATAACTATGCCCGTAAAAATAATATGATGTCACGGAGAAGCATAAACAGAGCGCGCAAGATTGTGAAATCCTATTTATAAATGGGGAACCCCGCTAAACAGGCGGGGTTCTTCCTGTTAAGCAAGAATTTAGATTTGTATAAGTGAGGTCTTTTGTAGAGAGTGGTGGCTGCTTTAACGTATAAAGAAGATTCTTCCTTCGCACAATAAGTAACAGCGGAGGGATTGCCGTTGAAAAACTTAAAAATGATCTGGATTTATCGTCTTGCACTTGTATTGCTTCTTTTTTTATGTGTACTTGTATTTTATAAAATAAAACCGATTTGGCTTCCAATTTTAGATATCATCAAATTGGTATTAACTCCCTTTTTAATTGCCTATTTTATTGCTTATTTGCTGCATCCTCTTATTGAAAAGCTGCATAGGCAAGGTGTGCCAAGAACCATCGCCATTTTGCTTATTTATATTTTGTTTTTTGGCGGAATCGGATATGGTGTATATAAAGCAATTCCGATTGCGGTTTCCCAGCTGCAGGATATGAATCGAAATTTTCCAGAGTTTATGAAAATGTACGAATCATGGACAGATGGCATGCAGCAAAAAATTTCGAGTTTTCCGCAGTTTATTGGTGAGAGGTTGAGGAATGCTATTTTGGGAGTGGAAGCAAAGCTGCAGGAATTAGTGAATCGGATGATGAACACGGCGCGAGGAATTTTAGACTCCCTTTTGATTATTGTCTTGGTTCCGTTTATTGTTTTTTACATATTAAAGGACTACGGGGAGCTGTATCATTTGTTTTGGCAGCTTGTGCCGAATAAATGGCGCAAGGATGGGCAGCAGCTTGTGAAAGCGATCGATGAGTCCCTTGGCAATTATATACGAGGGCAGCTATTCGTTTGTACTGTTTTAGCAGTGTTATCTTCGCTGGCGCTATGGATTATTGGTTTAAAATATCCGCTTTTGTTAGGAATCATTATCGGCATTACCGATATTATCCCCTACTTCGGTCCTATTTTAGGAGCAGTGCCAACCTTTATTGTGGCGGCCACCGTATCTGTGAGCATGGTGATAAAAGCAGCGATTGCGCTGCTCGTGCTGCAGTTTGTGGAAAGTAATATTTTATCCCCGTATATCGTTGGTAAATCGCTCCGTATGCATCCGGTTGTCATTATGCTGGCATTGCTTGCGGGGGGAGAAATGGCGGGTCTCGCAGGGCTTCTTTTAGCAGTACCGGTGCTTGCTGTTGTTCGGGCGATTGCCATTCATGTAAAGCCGGTATGGGGGAAGCGTTGACATTGTTTTGCGAATTCGCTATACTTTTTCACAAGTGCATAACACAATTCTACGATGGATCGAGTACGCTGCAGACCGTGTACCAGAGAGAAACCTCCCGCGGCTGAAAGAGGTTTTACATGAAGGGCAGCTGAACGCTAATCCGGAGAGCAGTTAATTCCTGACGTCTTGCCACGTTACGGCAGCTTGAGGTGACGGATGCTTTTGTCCGTAATCAGGGTGGTAACGCGAGTATACTCTCGTCCCTGCAACAGGGGACGGGAGTTTTTTGTTTGTTTTGATAAAAGGAGGATATCGTAATGAAAAAATTGAAAGGCTCAGAAATTCGCCAAATGTATTTGGACTTTTTTCAAGAAAAAGGGCACGCTATTGAACCGAGTGCATCCTTAGTTCCGCATGATGATCCGTCATTGCTATGGATTAACAGCGGTGTTGCTACACTAAAGAAATATTTCGATGGACGCGTGATTCCAGCAAATCCGCGGATTACGAACGCGCAAAAATCAATTCGTACGAATGATATTGAAAACGTTGGGAAAACAGCCCGCCACCATACATTTTTTGAAATGCTTGGAAACTTTTCCATTGGTGACTACTTCAAAGAAGAAGCAATCACGTGGGCATGGGAGTTTTTAACGAGCGAGAAATGGATCGGCTTTGATCCGGAGCGTCTTTCTGTTACAATTCATCCAGAAGATGAGGAAGCATTCCAGCTTTGGAATGAAAAAATTGGTGTTCCAGCTGAGCGTATTGTACGTTTAGAAGGAAACTTCTGGGATATTGGTGAGGGGCCAAGCGGACCGAATACAGAAATTTTCTATGATCGTGGAGAAGCATACGGCAATGATCCAGAAGATCCAGAGCTGTATCCAGGTGGAGAAAATGAGCGTTATCTTGAGGTATGGAACCTTGTATTCTCACAGTTCAATCATAATCCAGATGGTACATATACGCCGCTTCCAAAGAAAAATATTGATACAGGCATGGGCTTAGAGCGGATGGTATCTGTTGTGCAGGATGTGCCGACGAACTTTGATACAGATCTATTCATGCCAATTATTGAAGCAACAGAGGCGATTTCAGGAGAAAAGTATCGCGGGGGCGACTTAGAAAAGGATACGGCGTTTAAAGTAATCGCGGATCATATCCGTACGGTAGCCTTTGCAGTTGGAGATGGCGCACTTCCTTCTAACGAGGGCCGTGGCTATGTGCTCCGCCGTTTACTTCGCCGCGCGGTGCGCTACGCGAAGAAATTGAATGTAAATCGTCCTTTCATGTACGAGCTTGTACCAACAGTGGCGGAAATTATGCAGGATTTCTATCCGGAAGTAAAAGCGAAAACAGAATTTATTCAACGTGTAATTAAGAATGAGGAAGAGCGCTTCCATGAAACGCTGCATGAAGGAGAATCCATTCTTGCTGATGTGATCGCGAAAGCAAAAGCGGCAGGAAGCGATGTAATTGCAGGTGAGGATGCGTTCCGTTTGTACGATACGTACGGCTTCCCAATTGAATTAACAGAAGAGTATGCAGAAGAAGCAAACATGACGGTTGATCATGACGGCTTTGAAGTAGAAATGGAGAAGCAGCGTGAACGTGCGCGAGCAGCTCGTCAAGATGTGGATTCCATGCAGGTACAAGGCGGCGTATTAGGAGAGCTAAAAACACCAAGCTCTTTTGTTGGCTATGGTGATTTTGAGACAAACAGCAGGGTAATTGCTCTCGTTCAAAATGGACAATTTGTCGATGAGGTACAAGCAGGCGAAGAAGCACAGGTTGTGCTGGACATTACTCCGTTTTACGCAGAGAGCGGCGGTCAAATTGCCGACCACGGCTATTTAACAGCTGGCGGCGTGAAGGCTTTCGTGAAAGATGTGCAAAAAGCTCCAAATGGTCAAAGCCTTCATAGGATTATTGTGGAGGAAGGCACTTTAGCAGCAAATGCACAAGTCCGGGCCATAATTGACCAAGCAAATCGCGCACGCGTTATTAAAAATCACACTGCAACACACTTGCTGCATCAGGCGTTAAAGGATGTTTTAGGATTGCACGTCAACCAAGCGGGATCTCTTGTGACGGCAGAGCGTCTTCGTTTTGACTTCTCACATTTTGGACAAGTGCAGCCAGAGGAACTTGAGCGGATTGAGCGCATTGTAAACGAGAAAATTTGGGATAGCATCTCTGTAGAAATTTCTCAAAAGTCACTTGATGAGGCAAAGGCAATGGGCGCGATGGCACTCTTTGGTGAGAAATACGGAGACGTTGTTCGTGTTGTTCGCGTTGGGGATTACAGCCTAGAGCTTTGCGGCGGCTGCCATGTTGACAATACAGCCAGCATCGGCATTTTCAAAATTGTCTCCGAGTCTGGCATCGGAGCGGGTACACGCCGGATTGAGGCGGTAACAGGCAAGTCTGCTTATGAGTTAATGAATAATCAAGTAGGTCTCTTAAAAGAAGCAGCTGGTAAGCTAAAAGCAAATCCAAAGGACATTTTAGCGCGTGTTGAGGGATTATTTGCAGAGCTTAAGCAAGCACAAAAGGAAAATGAATCGCTTGCAGCGAAATTAAGCAATATTGAAGCTGGTAATTTAACGGATCAAGTGCGTGAAATCGCTGGTGTAAATGTGCTGATCAGCAAAGTGAACGCGACAGATATGAATAATTTGCGTACAATGGTCGATGACTTAAAGAACAAACTCGGTTCTGCGGTTATTTTACTCGCTTCTGTCAACGATGGAAAAGTGAATCTGTTAGCAGGTGTAACGAAGGATTTAGTACAAAAAGGATACCATGCTGGTCAGCTTGTCAAGGAAGCTGCAACGCGATGCGGCGGCGGTGGCGGCGGTCGTCCTGATATGGCGCAGGCAGGCGGGAAAAATCCAGAGCAAGTTGATACTGCGTTATTAGGTGCCGAAGCATATATCAAATCTGTTTCAAAATAATCGTTCGGTAGTGTACAATGATAGGGAGAAGACAGGCCTTCTCCCTATCCTATCAAAGTGAGGTGCTTGGTATGGACTCGTTCGACAAAACAATGAAATTTACCTTCCAAGAGGAAACGCAAAGCGTCCAAGTAACAGATGTATTGTTAACCGTTTATGATGCACTTCAAGAAAAGGGATATAATCCGATTAATCAAATCGTTGGGTATTTATTAAGCGGAGATCCTGCATACATACCTCGCCATAAGGATGCCCGCAGCATCATTCGAAAGCTTGAAAGAGATGAGCTTATTGAAGAATTGGTAAAATCTTATTTGAAGCAGCATCGTGAGGATTAAGCATGCGCATACTGGGGTTAGATGTTGGAACGAAAACCGTCGGTGTCGCATTAAGCGATGAGATGGGCTGGACAGCGCAAGGAATTGAAACAGTTCGAATTAATGAAGAGCGAAATAAATTTGGATTTGAGCGTATCCAGGAGTTAGTAAAACAATATAATGTGGACACAATAGTAGTGGGATTACCAAAAAATATGAATGGTACGATTGGTCCGCGCGGGGAAGCGTGTCAGCAATATGCCGAGCAGCTTCGCGAATTGCTTGGTATCGAGGTTATGATGTGGGATGAGCGTCTTTCTACAATGGCGGCTGAGCGTCTTCTCATCTCAGCGGATGTAAGCCGCAAAAAAAGAAAACAGGTAATTGATAAAATGGCAGCGGTTGTTATTTTACAGGGCTACCTGGACAGCAAACAATAGGAGTGAAGAAATGATGGAAGAAAATCAAATTACAATTGTGGACGAGGATGGCAACGAGATTTTATGTAATGTTGAGTTTACCTTCGATGCACAGGAATTCGGAAACAAGTCATATGTTGTGTTCAGCCTTATCGGTGAATATGATGAAGATGGAGAGCCGGTTTTCGATGCAATGATTTATCAGGAAAAAGAGGACGAAGAAGGCGGCGGCCAGTTATTTCCAATTGAATCCGAAGCAGAGTGGGACATGGTTCAAGAAGTATTTAATACGTTTATGGATGAAGAAGAAAGCGAAGAATAAAACTATAAGCAGGCTGCGTAAGGCAGTCTGCTTTTTATATTTATTTAGAAAATAAAAAGACGATGGGTCTTCGATACTGAGCAAGATGCTGCTTAGGTAACCAAAAAAGGATATTTTAGAGGGATTCGCTGTTGATCTGCGTTCTCTTTATCGCTCTCCTTAGCAAAACATATCGAAATTTGTCAGGTGTTTATAGTATAATTGTACAGATTATGAAAGAAAGGAGCCTTCCGTTTGTATGATAAATTGGAACGAACAAAGGCGGATAAAGAAGACACGAAGAAATATTGCAGCTGTTATATTACTTTTTCTTCTTTTAGGCGGCTTGGGAGCGGCTTACGTTGTCTCAGCATTGCAGCCGGTGCAGGCAGCTAGCAAAGTAAAAAAAGAGGTTACCATTCCGAAGGGAACATCGACGAGCGGTATTGGACAATTGCTAGAGAAGCAAGGGATTATTAAGGACGGAAGTGTCTTTCAATATTATGTAAAGGCAAACTATCGAAGAGGATTGCAGGCAGGTACATATTTATTAAGTCCGTCTATGAGTGCGCGTGAAGTGGCAGAGCAATTAGTTGAAGGAAGGGTATATCGCCCCGTTCGTTATAAGCTAGTGATTAAAGAAGGAATGCAGCTGACGGAGATTGCTGATAGCATTGCAGCAGAGTTTAAGCTTAATAAAGACGAAGTGCTGCAGCAATTCAATGACAAAGGATTTTTACAACAAATTCAAACAAAGTATCCGAAGCTGTTAACGGATAAAATGATGCAAGCGGGCATTAGATACCCTCTTGAGGGCTATTTATTTCCGGCAACTTATTCCTATCATGAAAAGGCATACACCTTGCAGCAGATTATTGATCCGATGCTGAAAAAAACAAATACGTTTATCGTACGAAATGAAGAGCTTATAAAGCAGCGGGGATTAGATGTGCACCAATTGTTAACTATGGGATCTTTAATTGAAGAGGAAGCAACTGCGCTTACAGATCGGCAAAAAATAGCGAGTGTATTTTATAATCGGATCCAGGCCAATATGCCGCTGCAAACGGATCCGACAGTGTTGTATGCGTTAGGCAAGCACAAGGACCGAGTCTTATATACGGATTTACAAGTAGATTCACCATATAATACGTATATAATAAAGGGTCTTCCGATTGGCCCTATCTCCAATGCAGGCGAACCCTCTCTACAAGCTGCACTTGAGCCAGCGCAAACAGACTTTTTCTATTTTCTTGCTGCGCCGAGCGGTGAGGTATTCTTTTCAAAAACATTGGAAGAACATAATGCACTTAAAGAGAAATATATTACAGGGCAGCAATCCTAATACTTCCAAGGAGATGCTAGATGAAATATTCGCATCTCCCTCTTTTTTATGTTAAAATGTATCGGGTTCAAAACTGACGGTATATAGTCTTGTAAGCCTGTAGCGAAAAGCAGCTGCTTTTCTTTACTCTAAGGAGGCTTTAAATATGGAACAAACTGCAGTACAACAATATTTGCTCTCCTTTGTGAAGCAAGAGGATGAGCTTCTGTTAAATATGGAGCAGTATGCAAGCGAGCATGGAGTACCAATCATGGACCGCTTAGGTATGGGGTTTATGTTGCAAATGCTTCGTCTGATTCAGCCGAAGGCCATTTTGGAAATCGGCGCAGCTATTGGTTATTCAGGCATTCGGATGGCAAGTGCTGTTGATGATGTCCACGTTGTAACAATTGAACGGGATAGTGATCGATATGAGAAGGCTGTTTCTTATATACAAAAATCAAGTGTAAGTGAACGAATTTCTCTGTTGTACGGAGATGCGCTCGAAGTATTTGATGAGGTGCAAAAGCACGGGACTTTTGATGTGATCTTTATCGATGCAGCAAAGGGACAATATCAACGTTTTTTTGAGCTGTATGAGCCACTTTTGAATGAAAAAGGCGTTATTATTACAGACAATGTTCTGTTCCGCGGTCTCGTTGCGGAAGAAAATATTGAAAATAAGCGCATTCGTAGTTTAGTGAAGAAAATAAAAACCTATAATGAATGGTTAATGGCACATCATGCATATGATACAGTTATTTTTCCAATTGGAGACGGAGTAGCGGTTAGTAAAAAGAAGGGGTGAATGATTTTGAAAAAACCTGAATTGTTAGTAACACCGACAAAGGTCGATGATATAGAGAAGTTGGCACAATCAGGAGCCGATGCCATTATAATTGGAGAGCAAAAATTTGGTCTTCGTTTGGCAGGAGAATTTTCTCGCGAGGACGTTAAAAATGCCATCGGGATTGCACATGCACACAATATGAAGGTATATGTAGCTATGAATGCATTGTTCCATAATGAACAGGTGGACGAGCTGGCGGATTATGCGTCATTTCTAAAGGATGCGGGAGCGGACGCAATTGTTTTCGGTGACCCAGCTGTACTTATGGCGGTACGTGAGGCTGCTCCTGGGATGAGACTTCATTGGAATACGGAAACAACAGCGACAAACTGGTTTACATGCAACTACTGGGGTCGAAAAGGTGCACAGCGCGCAGTACTTGCACGTGAGCTGAGTATGGATGCAGCGATTGAAACAAAGGAAAAGGCCGAGGTGGAAATCGAGGTACAGGTGCACGGCATGACGGCAATGTTTCAATCTAAGCGTTCTTTAATCGGAAACTACTTTGAGTATCAAGGACGCGAAATGGAAATTGAGAAGAAAAAGTATGAACCAAACATGCTGCTGCATGATAAAGAGCGCAACAATAAGTACCCAATTTTTGAGGATGCGAACGGCACACATATTATGAGCCCAAATGATATTTGTATCATTGATGAGCTTGAGGAAATGATTGATGCAGGTATCGATTCTTTTAAAATCGACGGTGTGTTAAAGAGCGCGGACTATATCGTGGAAGTAACGAAAAAATATCGTAAAGCGATTGATTTATGTGTAGAAGACCGTGATGCATATTATGAAATAAAGGACGAGCTCTATCGCGAAATCGAGGCAATTCAGCCAGTTAACCGTCCGCTTGACACAGGATTCTTCTATAAGGAAACAGTGTACTAAGCAAAGACTGATTTTGTTTATAAAGAGGCTATATACTTTTGGAAAACCTATCAATTTTTTTATGTATTAAAAGGGGGTAAATCATTGTGGCCATACCAGAGATTTCTCGTGTAATAGATGGAAAACGTGTAATTGTAAAAAAACCGGAGCTTTTGGCGCCAGCTGGTAATTTAGAAAAGCTTAAGATTGCCATACATTATGGAGCGGACGCTGTATTTATCGGCGGACAGGAGTTTGGTCTTCGTTCAAATGCTGATAACTTTACACTTGAGGAGATGGCAGAAGGTGTAGCGTTTGCGAACAAGTATGGTGCAAAGATATATGTAACGACAAATATTTTTGCGCATAATGAAAATATGGATGGTCTTGAGGAGTATTTGCAGGGCATTGAAAAAGCTGGTGTAACCGGTATTATCGTGGCTGATCCGCTCATTGTTGAAACGTGTAAGCAGGTTGCGCCATCCTTAGAAATTCATTTGAGTACACAGCAATCCTTATCCAACTGGAAAGCCGTACAATACTGGAAGGAAGAAGGCTTGCACCGTGTCGTACTGGCGCGTGAAACGAGTGCTGAAGAAATTCGGGAAATGAAAGAAAAAGTAGATATTGAAATTGAGACATTCATTCATGGGGCGATGTGTATTGCTTACTCAGGACGCTGTACGCTGAGCAACCATATGACAGCGCGCGATTCAAACCGCGGCGGCTGCTGTCAGTCTTGCCGTTGGGACTATGATTTAATGCAAGTAGAAGAAACAGAGATGCCGCTGTTCGAACAAGATGATGCGCCATTTGCAATGAGTCCGAAAGATTTAAATTTAATTACAAGCATTCCAAAGTTAATTGAGATGGGCATTGATAGCTTAAAGATTGAAGGGCGAATGAAGTCTATTCACTATGTTGCAACGGTTGTAACTGTGTATAGAAAGGTGATTGACGCTTATTGTGCAGATCCGGAGAACTTTGAATTTAAACAAGAATGGATTGAGGAATTGGATAAGTGTGCAAACCGTGAAACTGCCTCTTCATTCTTTGAAGGAGTTCCGGGGTATCAAGAACAAATGTATGGAAATCATAGTAAAAAAACAACATATGATTTTGTGGGAATGGTGCTCGACTACAATGAAGAAACAAATATTGCGACAATTCAGCAGCGTAATCATTTTAAACCGGGGCAAACGGTTGAATTCTTCGGTCCGGAAATTGAGAATTTCACACAAGTTGTTGAGAAAATTTGGGATGAAGACGGAAATGAGCTTGATGCAGCGCGTCATCCTCTTCAAATTGTGAAAATACGTGTGGATAAGCAAGTATATCCTTACAACATGATGAGAAAGAATATGCTTCAATCATAAGTTGCATACTTCAATGAAGAAAGAGGTCATACTATGCCGAAGAAAAAGCCGATTGTTATCGGTATTGCGGGCGGTTCAGGTTCGGGTAAAACGAGTGTAACCAAATCGATTTTTGACTCTTTTCGCGGTCATTCTATCCTGATGCTGGAGCAGGATTATTATTATAAAGACCAAAGTCATTTGCCGTTTGAGGAACGGCTGCGAACCAATTATGATCATCCGCTCGCATTTGATAATGATTTGCTCATTGAACATATTAAGCACTTGCAGCGATACGAGCCAATTGAAAAGCCTGTATACGACTACAAAATGCATACTAGATCCAATGAGACGGTGCTAGTAGAGCCAAAGGATGTCATTATTCTAGAAGGCATTCTTGTATTAGAAGACAAGCGTCTTCGTGATTTAATGGATATTAAGCTGTTTGTGGATACAGACGCGGATATTCGTGTATTGCGCCGCATGCAGCGTGATATCCAAGAACGCGGACGTACAATGGAATCTGTCATTGAACAATACGTTAATGTTGTTCGTCCTATGCATAACCAATTTATTGAGCCATCGAAGCGATATGCCGATATTATTGTACCTGAGGGTGGCCAAAACCATGTTGCAATTGATTTAATGGTTACAAAAATTGCAACCATTCTTGAAGAAAAAGTTATTTTGTAATAGGATAAGAAAAGCGGACGCAGGTTAATTTTTTGCTTTTATAGGAAAGTGTTTCTGACGGTAAAAGAAGCTTCTCGTCTTTTATAGTGAGGGATTATAGAAGACAGACTGTGTAAGCTAGATAATACTTGAAAAGTACTCATATCCTTTAAAAGGATTGTTTTCAAGCGTTTCTCTTTGTTGCTATACATCTCTGTGCATGTTGGCAGCCGCATGTTCGAAGATGCTCCTTCGTAAAGGAACGCTCGAAAAAGATGTTCGATGAGAAGGGATTTTTTCCTTGTGTATCGAATACAATGGAACATGCATCCTCATCTGGTGTCAGGTGAGGGCATATTTATATGTAAAACTCCTCTTGGCGGGGGATTGTGCAGATAGAAAAAGGAGTGGAACTGATGGCAGTAGAAAAAACATATCCAATGACGCAAGCTGGAAAAGAAAAGCTTGAGCAAGAATTAGAGTATTTAAAAACGGTAAGACGTAAAGAAGTTGTAGAGCGTATTAAAATTGCGCGCAGCTTTGGAGACTTATCCGAGAACTCTGAATACGATGCTGCAAAGGACGAGCAAGCATTCGTTGAAGGACGCGTTACACAATTAGAAAATATGATCCGCAATGCGGTTATTATTGAAGAAAATATGGAAAACTCCTCAACGGTTTCGCTTGGAAAATCTGTTACGTTTGTTGAGCTTCCAGATGGTGACGAAGAAACGTATACGATTGTTGGAAGCGCGGAAGCAGACCCGTTTGAAGGTAAAATTTCTAATGATTCTCCAATCGCAAGAAATCTGATCGGCAAGCAGGTTGGAGATGAAGTAGCAGTGCAAACACCAGGCGGAGACATGCGTGTAAGAATCGTATCTATCAAATAAGAAATAACATTTACAAAACATAGTTACTACACATGTATGAAATAAAAAACACCTCGTCTACACTAAGATGAGGTGTTTTTTGTATGAAGTGGAAAAAACGATTGATGGGAATCCTTATCTTTTTCATAGGCATCTTTCTCATTCTTATTGGACGGCTTGCTCAAATTCAGATTGTCTCCACAGAATCCTTTTCAGGCAGGCATGTGAACCTATTGGAAAAAAGCGTAGAACAGCGTACGCATGCACTTGTTCTTGATGATGGACGGGGCCGTTTTTCAGATCGTGATGGAAAGACACTTACAGATGATTATCATCCGAGTTTAATTTTATTTCCGTTTTTAAAACGAATCGATTGGCCTGTCCAAAAGGTGGCACGTGTATTAGGTGTATCAGGGCAGGAGCTGCTGCGCCAAATAAAAGATTCTAACAACCCAGTGATCTTTCAAGCAGAAGGGATGGCAGTGCGTCTTACCAAACAACAAATGAAGGATATTAATGCACTTGGGATTCCTGGGGTAGTAGCAGCGAATACAAGAATCAAAGGAGACCATCCGCTTGCAGAGCATTTGCTTGGACTGACAGGTCAAAATGAAACAGAGATAAAAAAGAGATATGGGGAGCTGCTGCAGCAAGGAAAAATATCTTCTAATACACTCATTGGCGTTTCTGGTTTACAGCAAGCCTTTGATGAGTTTTTGCTTACTGACGGTGAAGCGAAGCTATTGTATCATGTGGATCGGCAGGGTGAACCAATTTTCGGAAAGCATGTGAAGTATACATACCCCGCAAATCCGTTTTATCCGGTTGTGATCAAGACGACCATTGCGAAGGAACTGCAGCAAGAGGCGGAAGAGATTGTTGCACAGCATGGAATTCAAAAAGGGGGGCTTGTGCTGTTAGATGTGGCAACAAACGAGATTCTTGCGATGGTAAGCAAGCCGTCATTGAGCACAGACAATCCTGCGGCATATCAGCAAGGTGCAGTCAATTATATGCTGACTCCACAATTTCCTGGATCTGTTTTTAAAACAGTAATTGCTGCTGCTGCTATTGATAAAGGAATTGTAGAACAGGACCGCACGTTTGATTGCAACCGAAATCCATACGGAGTCGGGGTGGCTGATCGGCCGATGGGGCAGCTTTCCTTTGAAGAAAGCTTTGCACGCAGCTGTAATCGAACATTTGCGGATCTAGCACAAGAGCTGCAGCAGCAGGATAAGGATGCGATAGAGAACTACGCAAGTATGCTTGGATTAGAAAAAACGGTTGGATGGATGGGGGATGTATTTCATTTTCAAGGATTTCGCCAGCTTCCAGAGGAGCAGGAAGGAACGATTTGGAGAGATGAAGCAGATAAAACAGTGAGCAAAGCGATCGCGCAAACTGCAATTGGTCAAAAGGATGTACGGTTATCACCTCTTGCGATCGCCAATATGATGGCGACAATTGCTCGAGGCGGCAAGAAGCTTGAGGTCAAGGCTGTCCAGGAGATTCAGTATAAAAACGGTGCGAAGCTTTACCGATTTCCTGAGCATGAGCAAGAAGGAGAGACTTTACGGGCAGAGACGATTCGGGAGCTGCAACAGCTGCTGCGCTATGTTGTAAGCGATCCAAAAGGAACAGGTGCCATCTATCAATCATTGCCGCTTACGGTTGCAGGTAAGTCAGGAACTGCTCAGACAGGCAAAGGCGATAGTGTAAATCGCTGGTTTGCCGGCTACTTTCCGGCAGATCATCCACGTTATGCGCTCGCCGTTGTAGATATAGAAACACATTCACCAATGAACTCGACAAGCGCTGTATTTGCAGATTATGTACGTGCAATCGCTGCATGGGAGAGAAGCGTTGGTTTAAAAACACAATAGTTTGAATAAATGATGAATACAACTTCTCCTTTTCCTCGTCACCTATTTGATGTTACAATAAAAGGCATGCGGAAACATGATTGATGGAGGTGAAAACTGGTTGCATTAAATTACCAAAAAGCGGGTTAAAAGTTCACTGCAGAATTGTAACCTTTGGTAAATTTTGTGAACCAGGTTAAAGTATGTCACAAATTCCAAACAACTCACGATTCCAGACAAAGCAAGGAAGACGCAGGAAAGGTCTCCTGTTAAATATTCTTCTTGGAATCGTCCTGCTCACGGCTGTAACAGTTGCGTACCAGCTGTTTACGTCTTCGCCTGAACAAACGGCGACGAAGGAAACGAAGACAAAAGAAACGAAGACAAAAGAAACGAAGACAACATCAGCTGCGCAGAAGAAAAAAGAAGACACTGGTCAACTTGTGGTAAAAGAGGATGATAAGGATTCGGCGAAGGAAGAGGAAGCATCTACTCAGCCGACAGAAGATACAAAAGTAGCGGTGGAAGATCAGACTGACCCAGCTGTACAGGAGGCTTACACAAATCCTTCATGGCAGGCTATCGGCACATCACAAAGCGGACCGCATACAACGCAATTTGATGATAGCACACAGGATTGGAAGGAAATGACTCAAGCGATTTCTTATGCGATTCAAGTGCCAGCTGACACATTGACTATTTGGTATCTAGGCAATAATGGTTCAAACAAGGCAGTAGGAACAGTGACCGCTAAAGCTACAAAGCAAAAATATAAAGTGTACATTGAATGGGTAGACAATGAAGGATGGAAGCCAACGCTTGTGCAGTTGATGAAATAAGAGAAGGGCGCTTTAGAAGCGTCCTTCTTTTTTTTACACTGTAGGAAAGGATAAATTTCCAGCCAGAAATGAATTCGACGTAGTCAGAAATTTTAGGAATACAGTATAAAGTGCAACTACGACTCGGCAATCAGCGAGTTTTCTTTAGTTTAAAATGAACAACAGCGCTGTAATAGGGCTTTTTGTTGTCTGGATCAAAACACATCTGATGGGATACGGTGCTCACCTCAAGTAAAAGCGCCTTATTATGATCGATTTGTTCATTAATTTTCTTTTCTAAGACTGATAAAGACGCAGCCTCAAAAAATTCAATTTTATCCTCAATCATTTCAAAAGAAAATGCCATGTTCTGCTCCTCTTTCCTTAATTATATTTGTTATTGTAGCAAACACTATGTAAGAATTCTATCATCGCTTTCTTTTCTCTACACTTTAAGAAAATATCAATTTCCAGCTTGGAGTGAATTCGATGTAGTAGGAAGTTCTAAGGATAAAGTGTAAGTGCAACTACTCTCCTGTCTTCACCTAACAGCCCGCCAATCGGCGAGTTTTCTTTACACTGTAAGAAAGTATAAATTCCCAGCTGGAAGTTCATTCGACGTAGTGGGGAATTTTAGGAAAACAGTATAAGGGCAACTACGCCTCTGTCTTCGCCCAAGAGCAGGGCTCGCCAATCGGCGAGTTTTCTTTAGCAATTCTAAATACCCAACATATAATGTTGATAAAACCTATAAAAAAAGGCGGAATTGACATGGGTACAGAATTTAATGAGCTGTTTGATGCATGGGCATATACGTATGATACGTTTGTAGCTGGTGAAGATGAGCAGTATAAAGAGGCATTTATGAATTATGATGAAATATTAAAAACGGTTGCCCGAAAAGCAATTGGTACTGTATTGGAATTTGGTGTGGGAACGGGTAATCTAACGGAGCAATTGCTGCAGGAAGGCCATATTGTTTACGGTATCGAGCCCTCTCATGAAATGAGAAAAATTGCAGAGCAAAAGCTTCTTGGAAAAGCAAAGATAATGGAAGGGGATTTTCTGAATTTTACTGTTCCTGACCATATCAATACTATTGTTAGCACCTACGCTTTTCATCATTTAACAGACGGTGAAAAAAACAAGGCGCTTCAGAAATATAGTGAATTGTTAAAGAAAGGTGATAAAATAGTATTCGCTGATACAATCTTTCTAGATCAAGAGGCGTATAACGGAACTGTACAAGCCGCAATTGAGCGTGGCCATCATCAATTAGTACATGATTTGCAGACCGAATACTACACGCTTCTTCCGATCATGAGGACATTGTTTGAAAATAACGGCTTTTCTGTTACGTTCACTCGTTACAATCATTATGTTTGGGTGATGGAGGCCGTGAAGAACTAAGAAAGAGGGATACACTTGAAAATTGCTGTAATCGGTGCAATGGAAGAAGAAGTGCGCATTTTGCGCGAAAAGCTTGAACAGAAAAGAACAGAAACGGTCGCTGGCTGTGAATTTACAATAGGAGCATTGTCAGGTCATGAGGTTATCCTATTAAAATCCGGGATCGGGAAAGTAAACGCAGCTATGTCAACGACCATTCTATTGGAACGCTACAGACCAGAAAAAGTAATTAATACAGGCTCGGCTGGAGGTTTTCATCATACATTAAATGTAGGGGATGTCGTAATTTCCACCGAAGTTCGTCATCATGATGTCGATGTTACAGTATTTAACTATGAATATGGTCAAGTGCCAGGCATGCCAGCTGCGTTTCAGGCTGATGATGCACTTGTAGCGTTAGCTGAGCGATGCATGAGGTCCAACGATGATGTTCAAGTTGTGAAAGGCACAATCGCAACAGGAGATTCTTTTATGAACGATCCGCAGCGTGTCGATTTCGTTCGCAGCAAGTTCAATGATTTATATGCGGTAGAAATGGAGGCGGCAGCTGTAGCGCAGGTGTGTTATCAATACAGTGTGCCATTTGTCATCATTCGTGCGCTTTCTGATATCGCAGGGAAAGAATCTAATATTTCGTTTGATCAATTTTTAGATCAAGCGGCCCTTCATTCTACAAACTTTATCATAAATATGCTGCAAGAGCTGGAGTAATTTATAAAGAGACAACTGCCACCGAAATATAAGGAGAAGCAGTTGTCTTTTTGTTTGAAGGGACAAAATGCATAGCATCCTGAGAAAATCACGGGTGAGGGAGGGGTTCATTATGAAGGTTTATAGCGGAATTTATAACCTGATCGGCCACACTCCGCTTCTGGAAATTCAACATTTTGTACTTCCAGAAGGTGTTCGCTTGTTTGCAAAGCTTGAATTTTTCAATCCTGGCGGGAGCATTAAAGACCGGCTTGGAAAGGAACTGGTAGAGACTGCTTTGCAAAAAGGCTTTGTCCGCTCCGGCGGAACTATTATTGAGCCAACGGCGGGGAATACGGGGATAGGTTTGGCCCTTGCTGCTTTACAGCACGATTTACGTATCATTCTTTGTGTACCGCAAAAATTCAGCGTGGAGAAGCAGGAGCTGATGAGGGCGCTCGGCGCTACTGTGATTAACACGCCAACAGAGCAGGGGATGAAGGGTGCAATTGCAAAAGCAAAGGAGCTGCTGCAAGACATTCCGAATGCCTATTGCCCGCAGCAATTTGCTAATGAAACAAATCCATATACCTACTATAAAACGCTTGGACCCGAGCTTTGGGAAGACTTGAACGGACATATTGACGTATTTGTGGCGGGAGCTGGAACGGGTGGAACATTTATGGGAACAGCTCGTTACTTAAAGGAACAAAATCCAAATATAAAAACAGTTATTGTTGAACCAGAAGGCTCTATTTTAAATGGAGGAGCGCCAGGACCTCATGAAACAGAAGGAATCGGTATGGAATTCTTACCAAGCTTTATGGATCCTTCTTATTTTGATGGAATTCATACGGTGCTTGATAAGGATGCATTTGGGTGGGTAAAGGAGCTTGCTAAGCGGGAAGGTTTGTTAGTTGGCAGCTCTTCTGGCGCTGCCTTTCATGCAAGTCTTCTGGAAGCGCAGGCAGCTCCGCCTGGAACAAATATCGTGACCATTTTTCCTGACAGCAGCGAGCGATATTTAAGCAAGAATATTTATAAAGGGTGGGATTAGAGTGAGATCAAAAACGAAGTTAATCCACGGTATTCATATTGGCGACCCGTTAACAGGTGCAGTTACCGTTCCGATTTATCAAACGAGCACGTACCGTCAGGAAGGAGTCGGTAGTCATAAGGGCTATGAATATTCCCGTACTGGCAATCCTACCCGAGCAGCGCTGGAAGAACTGATGGCCGTCTTAGAAGAGGGGCATGCCGGTTTTGCTTTTAGCTCGGGCATGGCAGCTATTACTGCGGTTATGATGCTGTTTTCAAACGGAGACCATATTATTTTAACAGACGATGTATACGGCGGCACGTACCGCATTATGTCTAAAGTATTAAACCGCTTTGGTTTGGAGCATACATTTGTAGATACAACAAAGCTTGAAGATATACGGGCGGCTATTCGTCCGAATACGAAAGCGATTTATATCGAGACCCCCACGAATCCTCTTTTAAAAGTAACAGATATTGCCGAAGCAGCAAAGCTTGCCCAAGAGCACGATCTCTTAACAATTGTCGATAATACATTTCTGACCTCTTATTTCCAATCTCCTATTTCATTAGGTGCAGATATTGTCCTGCACAGTGCTACGAAGTATCTTGGCGGTCATAGTGATGTTGTAGCCGGTGTTGTTGTAGTAAATACGGAGGAGCTGGCGCAGAGCATCCATTTCATCCAAAATGCAACAGGAGGTGTATTAGGAGCACAGGACAGCTGGCTGCTCATGCGCGGATTGAAAACGCTTGGTATACGCATGGAGGAGCATGAGAGAAATGCTCGGGCGATTGTCGAGTTCTTGCAAAGTCATCCGAAAGTAAAAAATATATATTATCCAGGGCTTCCAACGCATCCAAACTATGAAACAGCGAAACGGCAAGCAACAGGTTTCGGCGCGATTGTTTCATTTGATGTAGACAGCGAGAACACGCTAGAGCAGCTGATGAGGAAGCTGAAGTATTTTACACTGGCGGAAAGTCTGGGAGCAGTTGAAAGTTTAATTTCTGTTCCAGCAAAAATGACACACGCTTCTATTCCAGCGCAGCGGCGAGAGGAGCTTGGCATTACGGATACATTGATTCGTATTTCCATTGGTATTGAGGATCATGAGGATTTAATTGAAGATTTAACACAGGCGCTTCAGTGATGTATGCTATATTATCTCTCCGATGGTGAAATTTACTTGATTGCTAGATTATCAGGATATGATACAGTAAACCATGGAGAGTGATAAGAATGAAGCAATTGCAAGAAAAGACTGCTGATTATACAAGATTTGGCCAGATATTGTTGGCGCTTAGTACTATTTTAATGATCGGGTTGTTAATTCCGAGCGGGGAAAAACAAATGCTGCAGCTTTACGTAATGATGGGTGCAATTGTTGCATTTTTAGGAGCATCATTTTTCTTTTTCTATCGTGTAAAGAAGTTGCGCGAGCGAATTGAGGAGCTAGGACAGGATCAAACAAATTAACATATCCCCTTAAAGCAAAGAAATGGTTTTAAGGGGATTTTTAATACTTTAAGAAAATATAAATTTCTAGCCGGAAGACAATTCGACGTAGCGAGAAATTTTAGAAATAAAGTGGGTAACTACGCCTCTGTAATCTTAGTAACACAATGGAGCCGCTGAATACATGTTCAGGGGCTTTTTTTCACACTTAAGAAAGTATAAATTTCTAGCTGGAAGTGGATTCGACGTAGTCGGAAGTTTTAGGAATACAGTATAAGCAGGGCTACGGCTCTGTCTTCGCTCAAGGGTAGGGCTCGCCAATCGGGGAGTTTTCTCTATTATGATAGAATTATGCAGTTCTCGAAAATAAAAAAAAAATAAAAACTATTGCATTTGAATGGATTAATTGTTATATTAATATTCGTCGCTAAGAACAAGACAATCTGAAATGAATTAAAAAAGATTGTTGACATGAATAGCGCGAAATGATATAGTATGAAAGTCGCCTTTAAGCGGCGGACA